>JAJEAQ010000594.1 GCA_022822685.1 Trichodesmium sp. jk18x7bins.61 | reverse complement strand
GGACTAGCCTTCTGGTACCAGTAAACTGGTTGGCTTCACCCACATTCTTAACTCAGTTATCCGCCATGTGTGGGACACATGGGCTGGACTCTAGCTATACGTCCCTAGTTGCTAGGGGTTCCTGCTAGAAACGAACCGCACTCCCGCTAGGCATGTTAAATCAACAAAAACAAATATTTCTCGATATTTGGTGATGTACCTACATTCTCAAACAAGAGGCTAGTTGATTCAGACTTGGATGTAATTTTCTGGCTAGACACCAATAACTAGCGTCAAACTAAGATTTTTAACGGCTCGGAAAGCTTAATCTCAATTCTTGAGGTTCACTCATGTCATAAAACAAGACTTTGCCTGCCTCCAATTCACCATCAGACTAAACCTAACAGTTATAATGGCAATTCTCTTGGAGATTCTAGATAGAAAATCAGAATACACCAAATATTCTTCACCAGGATTTATTCCAGGGTGAACCTAGCGCTTTCACGCTTGGAAGTCCTTCGGGTAAAACCTTTCTGAACTTTGATATAATTTTTATTTATCGGTGTTCAAATGTCAATTAGTCAAGTATTTACGAACTTCTATTAGGAATCAGACTTTTTTTTTTGGGCTACTAAATGAAACATAATCGCTTTGGCATCTTCTAAGGCTAAACGAGTCTGAGAGTGTTGATAATAAATTTTCATTTGGTCACAAAGACGAAGCACCTCATCCACATGAACATTAAAGTCTTCTGCTATTTCTTGGATTGAAATATCTGCAAAACCCATAATTAAAGTAGTATTTTCTCACAAATTGGTAGTAAGTCCAGAATTCCTCTATGAGGGAGCCTTCGGCGAAAAGCCAGCTCCCTAGATAATATAAACCCTGATTCTAAATATTCTTTTTCAGTAGCAAAACACTAACCTTTGACAAAAGTGAGACTGGGCTTAGGCATGAGAAACGCACAGGCTTGAGATTACTTGGCTGAAGCCGCTAGTGCTAACCCTATTGCTGGTAATTATAGAAATACGTTATTTTGCGTAAGTCCATATCAAAGGGGGTTCTGATCATACTTATTTAATATAGGAGAACATCACCTCTGTCAAAACTGCGGTTGAGCCTTTTCAAGTCTCAGAAACCATGTTTGGCCTCAGTGCAAGCCTCGGAGTATGTCAATTCTGAGGCATGATTTCAATTTTATTGTCGTTTGTCAATGAATTATGTTGTTCTGTCTGAAAGGCTAAATTACAGTAAGGCCCTGCTTCTAATGACTCATTAGAAATCAGAGTAGGAGAATTAAATTTATGAAAGCGAATTAACTGAGCCAGCGTTTTCTTCAACTGAGTCCGAGGGACAATTACGTCTACAAAACCATGTTCCAGTAGATATTCAGAGGTCTGAAAGTTTTCGGGTAGCTTTTCACGTAAGGTTTGTTCGATGACTCGTCGTCCTGCAAAACCTATTGTTGCCTTTGGTTCAGCAATAATAATATCTCCCAGCATGGCAAAACTTGCAGTTACACCACCCGTAGTGGGATGGGTTAAAACTGGAATATATAGCAGTTTAGCTTCTCGATGTTGTTCTAGAGCTCCCGATATTTTGGCCATTTGCATGAGGCTTAACATTCCCTCTTGCATTCTGGCCCCACCAGAAGCACAAATAATTACTACAGGTAAATGTTTATTCGTCGCTTTTTCAATTAACCGAGTCAGTTTTTCCCCGACAACTGAACCCATACTTCCTCCCATAAACCGGAAGTCCATAACCCCCAAGGCCACAGATTTTGTTTCAATGTTGCCGATACCTGTTTGTACAGCATCTACAAGCCCAGTTTTTCTTTGATATTCTTGGAGGCGATCGCTATATGCTTTGCGGTCAAAGAATTTCAAAGGGTCTGTGCTTCTAACTTCTGCGTTAATTGGCATCCAGGTATTGCTATCTATCAAATGCTGAATCCGTTCATCGCTAGATATTGGCATATGATGTTCGCATTCTAGACAAACCATTTGATTCGCTTGCAGGTCTTTTGTATAAGTTAGAACACCACAAGCTGTACATTTGAGCCAAAGTCCATCAGCAATTTCTCGTTCAGCTCTCTGTTGAGAGTTATGGACTGATTTTCGGCGATTTGCAAACCAATCAAATAGAGACATTAAAATAATTTTGCTAATTGATTAATTAATTATTAGAAAATAAGCAATTACATGTTCTAGAGGGGATCTATAAATAAAACATTAAGCCTTGATCTAGGGTGGGTTAGGTGGGAAGAATTCCACACTAATGATAGGATATTTTCTAATCCGCCGTCACCCACCGCAGATTTGCTATTTGATGCTGTTTTTAGATTTTTTTTTACAGATATCTTCTAGTAATTTCAGTTAATTTAAGAGAAAAAAAATTTCAAGTAAGTTGATAGTATATCATGACCCCAGATAACAGTCAAACCAGCCCCCATTGCTAAAAACGGCCCGAATGGCATGGGTTCCCGTCGCTCTAGTCTACCCAGGGCGATCGCCGACCCTCCTATAAATGCTCCCATAGTACATGCCAGAAAACAAGCCAATAGCAAATATTTCCAACCTAACCAAGCTCCAATCATTGCTGCTAGCTTGGCATCTCCTCCACCCATAACTGTTTGTCCAAAAACTATTGAACCTAAGATCGAGATTAAATCAAATAGCCATAAACCTACTACTGCACCAATCATACCGATTACTAAGTTATTGACGAGATTGCTAAGTTGAAATTTGCTCTCTACTATTGTGAGTAATTGGAAGCCTAAACCCAGTACTAATCCTGATTGGGTCAGGGAATTAGGCAGAGTCATAGTGTCCAAGTCAATCATAGATAATGCCAGTAACCAACTAAAAAAAGCCCAATAGCCTAGGGTGGGGATTGTCATCCCAAATTTCCATAAAACCATCATAAATAAGAAGCCTGTGACTGCTTCTACTAGAGGATAGCGGATAGAAATTGGACTCCCACAATGGCCACAACTTCCTCCCAACCATAACCAACCAAATATCGGGACATTTTCCCACTTTTTTAATCGACTTTGACAATAGGGACAGTGAGAAGAAGGCCAAAGTATAGATAATCCTGTGGGTATCCGATAAATGACGACGTTAAGGAAACTACCAATGGATGTACCAAGGGCAAATACAATTAAGGTCAGTGGCCACATTTGGAGTAAGTCCATATTTGATTGGATTTTTGCTTAATAGATTTTTGATTCAATTAGCTCTATAGGGACGAAAAACTCCCCTGGTAACAAAACGGGTTGTTGGGAAAATATGAGACCAGCTCGATAACTAACAGGACTAATAGCTACACCTAGAGGACATCTTGCTTGCTGGGCATTGGTCTCTAGGTAAGAATGATAGAGTAGTTTTGCCAATCTCTGTAAAGATGGAGGTAGTAATAAAGCAATAGTCGGATCTAAGTATTTTCCTGACATTTTTTGTGTAGCCCTGAGCACAAGAAATAAAATATATAAATATTTGCTATTATATAAGCTTTAGTTTTTAGGAATAAGTCAATGACCCCACCGTGTAGACGGATGGGGCTTGTAAAGATAAGTTGACAAGCGTAAGCGTTGTCTACCGCATGAGATTCTGCATGGTACGAACTACTGAGTGTTTCCCGATCTTCGGTAAATCTTCAAACCCTATTACGGTGCTTTTAGAAAGGACATCTTTGCCGGATTGGCGGTAAGGGATTTATATTACACGGATTATCTCCATGATTCGTGTTTTCAGCCCAAACTAGAGGCCCGCAATTCCTCCCTACCGTGTAGACGGGTAGGGAATCGGAGCGGGGAAGTGTTGAGATTAATCTTATATTCACACTTCAGAATGTAGTATGTAGAGGAAAGCCGGAAGGGAAGAAGAAGGAATTAAAGAGGTGATAATTTTAAATATAGAACTCATTTAGGATCTCCTCACCTAATCATCAGCCTTACAGTTACTTGGTTTGATCATTATTGGAATAAATGGTTCTCAAAGACCATTATCTAGCCTGAAATTTGTCGATCTACTAGCTACTTCAAAGGCGAATTTTACTTCAAAAGATATCAAATTGGTTCTATAATAGAGAGTAATTGTAGACAATTGAAAGTTTAAAAAATTAAGTTATTAGTAATTCAATTTTTGGTGGTGGTATTAATGGTAGAGGTTGGGGGGCGATGATTTTTTCACAACCCAATTCTCACAAAACTCAAGGATATTTGCCGGAATCAAGATTTAGCTGAATACCAAGTTTTACTCCTCACCATTACTATGCAGGACTACC
>JAJEAQ010000400.1 GCA_022822685.1 Trichodesmium sp. jk18x7bins.61 | reverse complement strand
GACCAGTTCAGGTCGCGCCCATAAATCTAAATTTAAACACTTCCTCGCTCCGATTCCCTACCCGTCTACACGGTAGGGAGGAATTGCGGGCCTCTAGTTGGGGCTGAAAACACGAATCATGGAGATAATCCGATGTGTAAGTTCTAAGTCCCTTACCGCCAATCAGGCCTAGATGTCCTCTCTAAAAGCACCGTAATAGGGTTTGAAGATTTACCAAGCTAGGGAAGTACTTGGTAGTTCGGATCACGGGCGAATCTCTCGCGGTAGACAATGCTTGCCCTTGTCACCTGATCTTTACAAGCCCCATCCGTCACTCGCGTTGGGTGAGTTGACGTAACTCTATTACTTGCTTCCCTTGGAGGAACTGCGCTTTTGATGTCCCGTCACGAAACAGTTAGGGATCTCCATACTCCATTATGGTGGTTGGAACTTCCTTAGAGGGTATTGACAGCATTCCAGATGGGGCAGGATGCCCCAGTCTGGTCAATTCTGCCTTACTTAAACCTTGATTATACAATACACTCCAGGAGATGAATCCTGGAGTAATCTCAACCTTCTACCCTTTGGCACAAGTCTGCTGGCAATTGAAGAAAGTAAGGGTTAAAAGCAAAGAGGCAAGAGGGAAGGTATATGCTGGGGGATTTGAACGACCATCCTGCATGTCTGGATTTTAGACTAATTCTCCCTGGCCATAAACTTGCCCAGGGAGAATAGTTACATTAACTGAATCCACTGAAACTATTTGTGGATAAGCATTGTAGTGTTTTGAATTCACTTTTCCTGAACCATTGCTATGGGGTAATTGTGCGAGCGCGAGATTGCTTGAAGAGTTTGGATAACGCACCCCCGACCCCTACTCGCCAAAAAAGACAAATAATTAAGAGCATCGAGAACATCCGCAACGTTTACATTACTCTGGGATTCTGCTTTTCAAGTCTTCATTGCTTTTGAGTAGGTTTTTTTAAGAGGCCAAAGTTTAGTCTAAACTCCAGTTCATGTCGATGGCATGAGAAACACACACCACTAATTTAATCGGCCATGAACAGAGCGTCTGGTAATTATTGGCCATTATTTGGGAGTTTTGTAGAATCTAGACTATCCTTAAAAGTAAATCAGCTAGTTGATGACTAGGAAAATTATCAAATCAGAACAATGCAATGTAGTTAATTCAGGAATAAGTTTAGTTAACAACTTGTTAAGTCAATTTTAATTTTATCTAAAACTTAGGGAATACTGAAATTAAGGAGAATTTATTTATCCGCCATGGCCCAAACCTCTTCACGTGATTCACGCACTGCTATAGTTGCCCTTAGTAATCTTTCTCCTTTTGGAAATAAACTGATTCAGGCTGGCTATGTCAATATTGAACAGTTTCAACAATGCCAAGTTGAAAGCCGTAAAACAGGTAAGTCACTAACAGATATACTGGAAGCTTTAACAGGGCAACCTTTACCACCTGAATTACTAAGAAATTATAAAAAGCAGCAGCTATTTGAGTTAATGATTTTCTATGGTGTAGCTGCTTTTGACCCAGAGATTACTCAAATACCACCACAACAGGTATGTTATCTAGTTGACAAGTTAATCCCCATTGAAACTTGCCGTCGTAACCAAATCATACCACTATTTAGTCGCGAAACTCATTTGGCAAATCAGCTTGTCCAAGCAGGTAAAATGGAACATGACCAAATGCTCAAAGCTTTGGTTCAAAGTAGTAGTTCACAAGGCTCATTGATAGAGGAGTTAGAAAAATTTGCTGGAGATTTACCAGCAAATTTGCTGAAGGATTATGAAAAACAGCAACCTTTTGTGATGGTGGCAATGGTTGATCCTGATAATCTGCAAGCTTTGGATGAACTGAAAAATAAAATTCTCAGATATCAGGGTTTAGCTTTACAACGTTTAGTGATTACTACAACAGATTATCAGCATCTAATTAACTATTACTTAGATGAGCGAACTAAGAGGGATGCTGCAGCAACAAAAGAAGCAGAAGCAAAAGAGTTGGAGTTAGAATCAGGATTCTTTGAGAGTGCTGAATTAGAGGAAGCTGCAGATGAAACTGCGGTAGAGGATATAGCACAGAGTATATCGGCTGCTGAGGATGCTCCTGTGATTAAAGCTGTGAATGTGATTTTAGTTAAGGCACTTACTGAAGGGGTATCTGATATTCATGTGGAGCCCCAGGAAGAGTTTATCAGGATTCGGATGCGTAAAGATGGGGTTTTACAAGAGTATTTTAGATTTCCCAAAAAGATAATCCCTGCTATTACTTCACGTTTCAAAATTATCGCTAATTTAGACATTGCTGAACGCAGGCAAGCTCAAGATGGTCGGATCCGTAAGGTATTTAAAGGACGCACTATCGACTTTCGGGTAAATAGTTTACCTAGTCGTTATGGTGAAAAAATTGTTTTGCGGATTTTGGACAGTTCTAGTACTCAGCTAGGCTTGGACAAGTTAATTACCGATCAGGAAACCTTGGCGCTGGTTCGAGAAACTGCTAGTCGTCCATTTGGATTAATTCTCGTGACAGGGCCAACAGGTTCGGGTAAGTCTACTTCTCTATATTCGATATTGGCAGAACGAAATGACCCAGGGATTAATATCAGTACAGCAGAAGATCCGATTGAGTATGCCTTGCCTGGTATTACTCAGTGTCAGGTAATTCGGGAAAAAGACTTGACTTTTGCTAATATT
Organism: Trichodesmium sp. jk18x7bins.61; assembly: GCA_022822685.1. Lineage (GTDB taxonomy): Bacteria > Cyanobacteriota > Cyanobacteriia > Cyanobacteriales > Microcoleaceae > JAJEAQ01. The sequence goes on along the minus strand of JAJEAQ010000400.1, from coordinate 1,122 downwards.
CTCCGGGCCTTTCTGCGACAAGACCCTGATGTGCTACTGGTAGGAGAGACGCGAGATAAGGAAACTGCTAAGACAGCAATTGAGGCGGCGTTAACTGGGCACTTAGTTTTGACAACTTTACATACTAATGATGCAGCAGGAGCGATCGCTCGACTGGATGAAATGGGTGTGGAATCTTTCATGGTATCTGCGGCTTTGTTGGGTGTTTTGGCACAACGTCTCATGCGTCGGGTTTGCAGTGTATGTCGAGTTCCTTATACTCCTGAACCTAATGAACTAAGTCGCTATGGTATGGTTCCTTCTCAAGAGGAGGGTACTACATTCTACAAAGCAAACACTATTTCAGTTGCAGAACGCAGAATTTTGGCAGAAAGGGATGAACTATGCAAAAAATGTAGTGGTCTTGGCTACAAAGGCCGTGTGGGTGTATATGAATATATGAAAGTTTCAGAACAGCTACAAACTCTCATCACTCAACGAGCGCCGACAGAGCAAATTAAAGAAGCAGCAGTTGAAGAAGGAATGAAAACTATATTGCAATATAGCCTCAATTTGGTGCGAGAAGGTTATACAACTTTTGAAGAGGTAGAACGGGTAACATTTACTGATTCTGGTTTAGAGGCAGAAATGAAACGTCAAGCTAAACAGAATCTGATTTGTAAATCTTGTCATGCTCAATTGCAAGCAGAGTGGCGGGATTGTCCTTATTGTATGACTCCTCGCTTTGAGTAGCTATTATGAAAATGCCACCACATCGGTTGCAGTAGAGGTAATTAACTTACAGGAAGGGAGAACAGGGAGAGCCAAACTCCCCCTCTCCTGAGTCCAGTTTGAGGGACTTATGATGGCCCAGAGTGTGGTATTTCCATAGACAGAGATTGAAATGCCCCAATGAATTTGAAAAAGTGAGTGGGTAATTCTGAGGTCTCCTACGGGGCGCCTACTGTGGATCAATAATTCCCCACACAGCCCCTCCAGAATGTAAGATCCACTCAAGAGATGGGGTAGGCTTTACCGTGAATGCCAGGGGACTTGTGCTGCCGACAGTTCCGGTTTAGCAGGAAGTCAACATCAAAGCACGCTTTGTATCAGTTTTATGAAGCAGTGAAACCAAAAGGAGCA
>JAJEAQ010000186.1 GCA_022822685.1 Trichodesmium sp. jk18x7bins.61 | reverse complement strand
CTTTGATAAAAATCATCAACTATCAGTTATAAAGAGTTAAAAAAATCAGCTATTTATTCTGATTGAGAGGTGCTTTATAGGAGCAAATTATGAAAAATATTTTGGTTTTATGCCCCTCCCTATAGTAGAAATTTTTTTACTAGAGTTTTCTAATTGATTAACAAGCTTCCGAAATTTATCTAAAGTCATATTAATGCAATAATAAATTGCACCTAATTATTCACATTTGACTTTGAGTTTGACATCAAGTTGACCATGTGCAGCAGCATCCACCTTATCTAACAATTTTATAACTTGACTGGTTATTTTTTCTCGGTTCTGTTCGCTTCTTTCTTCCTGAATTTTAATATTAATCATCAGATTACAAATCACATCTGCCATAAAATTAAATTTTGGGGTGAAATTGAGGATTTCATCATTAGCATAAATAGGATATCTAATATTATAGTTTCCTTCTGAAATACCATCTATATAATTCCCTAACCGATGAGTTGAAGAGCGAAATCTTTGAGCAGTTATCATACCTAAAGTAAATGTTGTCAAAAAACTGGTGAGACCTGCTGTAAAAGCGATCGCATAATTCTGCTGAGTTTTATTGAGAAAGGTTGGAGGATAGACCATTGTTACGAGCGCAGTTGCAATCGCAGTTATTAACCCATTCAATACACCTACACATAAAGGTCTATTTTTCATTACAAACTATCATATTTACCGCTAATTTTTATTTGATATGCAATTAACCAAGGTAAAAATATCTAGCACTCATATCAATAATTTATACTCGATAAAATACCATATAAAAATTCACTTTTAGTCAATCATGCTGAGATTTAAGGTAGAAAAAACTGGTATTTTATAGCATTTTTAAAAAAGTATGGAGGCTCTCAACTATCCTCATGCCCTTCTGCCTTGACATCTAATATTATGTTCGGTTAAATACTTGTAAATAAATAACGGCGACATCTTTATTTCTACCCTTGACAAGGGGGCTAGGGAGATAGAAAGGAGGGGAAGGGGGAGCAAACAGAGATTCTAAGGTTCGGAGTTTTTTGTAACTAATTATCCGAACATTATATAAGTCTCTGTAGCCTACTGAAAGCTGCTATAACTTGCTTTCTCAAACTATCAAAATCTCTATAAACATCAATAATATTTTATTTGTCTCAGCTTCAATATTGGCTGGTACAAATGAAATTATATTTAACTCTATCATTTGCGACAATCAGTATATTGTGATAGAATTCTCCCAAGTTTGATCAGGAAAGAATTTTAGTTAATTTTCCCATAACCGAACTTTGAAGGAGGGATAGTACTAGTTCTAGTAACTACAAAACATATTTACATTTTGTTACAGTGAATATATAGATTTCAAAGATATAAAAATCACCCTGAACTCAAGATTAAAGAGGAGAAAATTATGAATGGCTCTTTTCGTGTTGGGAACCTATTTGGCATACCATTTTACATCAACTCATCCTGGTTTCTGATTTTAGGTCTAGTAACTTTAACCTATAGTGGCAGTCTGGGAGATCAATTTCCAGAGTTGGGTGATATATTGCCTTGGATATTAGGATTAATCACAGCATTATTGTTATTTTCTTCTGTTTTAGCTCATGAATTAGGACATAGTTTTGTGGCTCTATCTCAAGGCATAGAAGTCAAATCAATTACTCTATTTCTCTTTGGAGGTTTAGCTAGTTTAGACAGAGAATCAAAAACTCCAGCAGAGGCATTTTGGGTAGCGATCGCTGGTCCGTTAGTTAGTATACTACTATTTGGTGTGTTTACAGCAATTAATATATTTACAGGTATTACCGGGCCAGTAGCAGCAATTATTCAACTACTAGCTTACATCAACTTAGCCTTAGCATTATTTAATTTAATTCCTGGTTTACCTCTTGATGGTGGTAATATTCTCAAATCTATTGTTTGGAAAATCACTAATAATCCTTACAAAGGAATCATTTTTGCTAGTAGAGTTGGTCAAGTATTCGGCTGGTTAGCAATAATTTCTGGTTTAATTCCGACAATTTTATTTGCTAGTTTTCCTAATTTTTGGAACATTCTAATTGGTTGGTTTTTGCTACAAAATGCTGGTCGTTCTGCCCAATACGCAGAAATACAAGGTATTCTTGCTGATTTAACTGCTGCAGATGCTATTGTTACTAATAATCCTGTTGTTTCAGAAAATTTGTCTTTACGGGAATTTGTAAATGATTATATTATTGGAAAAGAAAGTAGAAAGGAGTTTCTAGTTACAGATGAAGTCTGGCGGTTAGTAGGAGTAATTAATGTTGATGATTTGAAAATAGTTAATACTTCTGAATGGCCTTTAGTTCGAGTCAAAGAACTAACAAAACCTACAGCAAAAATGGAGACTGTAACAGCTAAAACTTCCCTTTTAGAAGTAGTTTCTTTATTAGAGCAAAAACAAATTAATGAATTAACAGTTGTTGCTGAAAATGGTGCCTTAGTTGGATTAATTGAAAAAGCTTCAATTAGGCGTTTATTGGAAAATAAAGCACAAGCAAAACTTGCTTAAATTAACACCACCAGCGGTTTATCAAAAATGAAAAGATGATTGAGGAGTAAACAAGTTACTCATAAAACTTCAAAAATAAAAAGTCCTAGCTTTCTGTAACAAAGATAGGCCTAACTCCCTTCTGATTTCTACGGTGTGGCATAATTCTACGGTGTGGCATTATAAAGTGTGGCATAAGTTGAACAGTTTTTGAAGTATTGTCTTGCGGATTGACTTTTTTTCAAACTATCATCATAAATCTCAGTTTGCTTTCCTTTTGCTTCTGTAGTTTCTTCTATTTTGTGTTGCACTGCCTCGCCGATTAACTTTGCTGACTTTGCCTGTATGGATTGACTCACTTCTGATAGTTGGGCGGATATCTCTCTACATTCTGGCATCCATGGTGTTTTCTTACCTACTTTTACCTCCTGTGTTGCCTTTGTATCAATCGCACTATCTAACTGTAACCACTCTTCCCTACTAAGGCTGTTGGGCTGTTGTTGTGCCCTTTGTACTACTGAAGATAAGGAAATATAACTCCTACTAGGTGCATTTGTGTGATTTTTGAGTGTTGAACACTGATTTGCTGCTGTTTTTTTTTGATACTTGCATGCTGTACATTTTTCTCTCCTAATTATTTACCAGGAATTTTCATAGAAAAATGCAACCTGATGTCCGTAGGTGAAGGCCAGGGCTAATGGCTAACGACCCTTTTACTATTTCATAATTATACCAATTTCAAAAAAGATAATTACAGCAGACACTGAGTAGTAGTAGGGTAGGCAAATATTGAGTTATTTGGAGCTACTATAAATTTAGGTTTTTTGCCCACCTTACATACACCTATTTCTAAATCTTACCGCCTAAAAGTTTGTAGCAATATTTATTGAAATTTATATTAGACATTTCCATAAATTAGGCTTTAGCTATGTTAAAACAAGGCTTTGAACGCACTAATCTCAATCAAAGATTCATAGATGATGGAGTCAGGGATGCTTGGTGAGAACTAGGATTCCGCCTCTGAGCTGTTTTCGGCATCTACAACATGAAAAACGGCACTGTAGGTATTCTTAGTTTAACGACTTTCCCTAGGATTTCTTCATATTTTGTGTCTGGTCAGGTGGCCTCCCCCGGGAGGAGCTTTCATGTAGCTTTAGCTAAAACCCTTTCGACTGTCGGCGACAGGCTCAACAAGAATCACTTCTTTCCCCTCCCCTTTGAACCGTGGGTGACAGTTACCCATCACAGGGTTCCAGCCTCACAAACAGCCTTGTTAACTTGGTTTTTAGAATGAACCTGATTATGGCACCCTCTGTGCAAATGAATTAGATTTTCAGCGTCGTCACTTCCACCATCTTTCACAGGTTCTATATGGTGGGTTTCAATTTCTTCGGAATTGAACCAGCTATCTCCACAAATAGGGCATTTCCAATGTGTCGCCTACTTGTTGCCTCCCCCAGTCGGAGCTTTCATGTCGGCGACAGCCGACATGAATGGCATTTGGCCTTTTGCCCAACGCCAGAGGTATTGGAACATCCGGTATTGGACGTAATAAAAGGTTTCTTTGCTAACTGCTCCTCTGTAGTAGTTTGCCAAACCCTGGAGAAGGGGATTTAATTTTGGGATTACTACGGAATTGTTCTTTCGTTTTGTTCTCTAATAGATTTTCTCCTATTGCACCACCAGAACAGCTCAACAGAACCTCAACACCCAGTCTCCTCAGGATTTCCACCCCCCACCCCCCCAGAATAACCAATCAAAAAAACAGCACATCACACCCATTCAGCAACAGAAACAGAAAGACACAACCCCATCACCAAAAGCTAAAAAAAATCCACCAGCAGTCTCAACAGAAAT
>JAJEAQ010000290.1 GCA_022822685.1 Trichodesmium sp. jk18x7bins.61 | reverse complement strand
AAAGGATATGAAACTCAACAAGTTATTTCTGGTGAATTAGCATTAAAATATACAAATACTGATCAAATAGATTTAATATTAATGGGTGTGCTGATGCCAGACGTGGATGGATATGAAATCTGTAGACAGCTAAAAGCAAATCCAAAAAACTCAGAAGATACCAGTAATTTTCTTAACTGCTTTATCGGAGACTGCTGAAAAAGTCAAAGGGCTTGAAGTCGGTGGAATAAATTATGTTAGTAAGCTAGTTCAGGCTGAGGAAGTATTAACAAGAATAAAAATTCAAATCACAATCAAAAAAAACTGTCTTTGAAATTAGAAGCACAAAATCAGCAGCTACAAAAGGAAGTAGAAGTTAAGAAAAAAATCGAAAAGAATTTGTCGGCAATTATTACGAATATGCCAGAAGGTTTGATGATTATTAACAAAGAAGGTAAAATCGTTTTTGTTAATCCATCAACAGAATTATTATGGGAAAAATCAGGAGCAGAATTAATAGGTGAAGAAATAGGCATACCTCTGATAGATGGAAATCAAACAGAATTATATATTAGGCAAAAATCAGGAAAAGCTTTATTTGTAGAAACACGCATAGGAGAAATTATTTTGGAGAATCAAATAGCTTATCTCCTGACTCTAAAAGATGTCACAGAGCTTCGTTACGAGCAAGAGCGTTTAAAACTCCTAGAAAGAGCAATATTTACAGCTCCTCAAGACATAGTAATTAGTAATATAAATGAAGATGATGGACCAATAATATATGCTAACTCAAGTTTTGAAAAACTACAGGCTACTCAATTGCTGAAATTCTTGGTAGAAATTGTCGTTTTTCTTACAAGGCACGGATATCAATCAACCAGAAATACAAGAACCGAGGCAGGCAATAATTTCTGGAGATAAATGCCAAATAGTGTTAAAAAAAATACTGCAAGGATGGTAGGAAATTTTAGAATGAAGTAACCGTTTCTCCTGTACATGATGATTATGGAAACTTAACTCACTACGTAGGAGTACAGGTAGATGTTACTGATCGCGCAGTTGCGGAACAAGCATTAAGAGAGAGTGAAGCTCATTTTCGCTCCATGGCAGATGGTATTAATCTGATGATTTGGGTAGTGGATACTAATGATAATTGCACATTTTAGAATTTGCTGGATACAAATTTTCTCAAGGTATAACAGAGAGATGCTTAGAACGGGTTCACCCAGATGACCGAAAATATTGTCAGCAAATTTATGCAGATAACTATACAAATCGTACCAATTTTCAGATAGAGTATCGTCTGCGTCGATTTGATGGTGAGTATCATGGGTACTCGATACCAGCAAGATTTACTCCTAACGGCACTTTTGCAGGTTATATTAGGCTGCTATTGATAATACAGACCGCAAAGACACTGAAATTCAACTAAAAATAGCCAATGAACGCCTCAGATTTCTACTTGTTTCTACTCCTGCAATTATATATAACTACAAAGTTAGTAGTGATTATGGAATAATTTGGATTAGGATAATGTCACTTCAATAACAGGTTATCAACCACAAGAATTTGTAGAAAATTCTCAATTATGGCTAAATCATATTCATCTTGATGATATTGAAAGAGTCTTAGCAGAAACATCAAAATTACTAAATTCAGAATACTTGTGCCTCGAATATCGTTTTTGCCACAAAGATGGTGCCTATCGGTGATTCTATGATGAGGTAAAGTTAACTAATAACAAAGATGGTACTCCCATAGAAGCAGTCGGTTATTGGTTAGATATTACAGAACGCAAGCGGGCAGAAATAGAACTTTCTACAGCAAAAACTTCCCTAGAGAGAGAAATGCAAAGGGCATTAGTACTCAGAGAAATCACTAATCAGATTCGTTCTTGCCTAGAGCCAGAACAAGTATATCAAACCGCAGTAAATCAGATCTCAAGAGTTCTAAATACAGATCGTTGCTTGATTCATGCTTATATAGAATTTCCCATACCACGAATTCCCTTAGTAGCTGAAAGTCACAGCGCCAAGGAAGAGTCACCCTCCAATCTAGAAATTCCTATCTGAGGAAATCCCCATGCTGAATTGATTTTGTCACAAGATGCGGCGATCGCCAGTGATGATATTTATCTTAAACCTCTATTGCAAGATGTTTTGCCGATATGTCAGCAATTCAATATCAAATCAATGATGGCAATTAGAACTTCTTATCAAGGAAGAACTAATGGAGCAATTGATGTACATCAATGTAGTTATATTCGTCATTGGTAAGCAGAAGAAATAGAATTGTTAGAAGCAGTGGCAGCCCAAGTAGGTATTGCCATCGCTCAAGCCAATCTTTTAGCGCAGGAAAAACAACAACGGCAAGAATTAGCCGAACAAAATAAACTATTAGAGTAAGAAATTAAGATTCGCAGACAGATAGAAGAATCGCTCAAAAAAAAGTGAGCAGCGTTGGCAGTTGGTTTGACAAGGGAATAAGGAAGGTATTTACGACTGGAATATGAAAACCAATCAAGTATTTATGTCACTGCGGTTAAAGGCAACAAGGGGCTATGAAGACCATGAAATTCAAGCCCACTACGATTCAATGGAGTAGTCGAATACATCCAGATGAACGTGAAATGGTGCCGGCTCGGATGCAGAGTTACCTGCAGCAAGAGACTCCCAATTTTATTGTCGAGCATCGCACACTTTGCAAAGATGGGGGTTATAAGTGGGTTCTAGTTAGGGGGCAAGCACTTTGGGAGCAAGATGGCGCCCCGGTGAGGATGGTTCTCCAGGATATTAGCGATCGCAAGCAGACAGAAGAAGCATTAAAAAACAAGTGAAACTCGTTATCGGGAACTGGTAGAGTCACAGGATAGCGTACTGGTTTGTCGATGATTCCCTCACCTCACATTTGTGAACCAATACTGCTGTCAATTCTCTGGCAAATCTATTCAGGAATTATTAGGTAGTAAATTTTTGCCTCAAATAACAGATAAACTCACTCAAGAGCAACCACAAGAACAGATAGAATTATTACATCTAAGAACTTGGGAAAGTCAGGTGATATCTGCTTCTGGGGAACTACATTGGCTGAGATGGACAAATCAACCAATTATCGATCTTGATTGGCATTTGGTTGAATTTCAACCCTTTGGCATAGCACAAACCAAAAACAGCAGGAAGAAGCTTTACGTTTGATTGTTGAAGGAATTGCAGCTCATACAGGCAGCGAATTTTTCGATGCTTGTGTTCGGAGTTTGGCTCAAGCACTACAGGTTCGTTATACTTGCATTGCTGAATTAAAGGAATTAGAAAATCAACTTTATGTCAGAGCATTTTGGAATGGCTATGAATGTAGTAAGTTCAGTTATTGCCTAATAGGTAAGCCTTGTGGGGAGGTATTGCAGGGAGAGATTTGTTACTATCCAGACTCTGTACAAAAAAAAACTATTCCCCAAAGATACTTGGTTAGTTGAATTTGAAGTAGAAAGTTATTGGGGCATTCCTTTATATAACTCTCAAAGTCAGATTATTGGTGTGTTATCAGTGATGGATGTCTCAACAATCAAGCTTAATCCATCTCAAGAGTTGATTTTGAAAATTTTTACTGCCCGAGTTGGAGCAGAATTAGAGCGTTTGCAAGCAGAGGAAAAACTCCGAGGTTCCCCACAAAGACTTGCTTTCTTATTGTAAAATACACCAGTTGCAGTCAGAGAATGGAATACGGAGTGGGAAGTCATGGCCTGGATCATACAGCAGAACTAATTTTTGGTTACACTTCACAGGAAATAATCGGCAACAAAGGATTGCAACTGATACTTCTTCAAAATAGTGACACTGAATTTGATAGCATAACTGAAACTCCTCAAGGTGGCAGTTACAGAATCAGTGAAAATTTAACAAAAGCAGGTAAAATTATTGTTTGTGAATGGTATGATACACCCTTGCTCAACCCAGAAGGGGAAATTGTGGGATTTGCTTCTATTGCTATTGATATTACTGAACGCAAGCAGCAATAGTTATTACAAAATGCACAAAATACTGTCCTTAAAATGGTCACTCAAGGTGAATCACTACATGCAATGTTATTGGAATTAACAACTCAAATTGACAAACTATTACCTAATTTCCATTCTACAATTATGTTAGTGACATCAGATGGCGATAGTTTAACTCCATTTGTGCACCCAATGTTCCTCAAGCTTGGCTCCCAGGCATGAGTACAGGAGTCTGTACTGTTCAACGAGTAATTATTGGAGATATTACTACCGACTCTCTATCTGTAACTTTTCCAGCAGCAGCTTGATCTTCTGATTTACATTCTTGCGGTATGAACCAATTTTTTCTAGTGGAAAATATCAAGTTTTAGGTACTTTTGTGATGTACTTTAGGAACAAGCAATCGCCAGAAAATAGAGAATTACAAATACTGGAATCATTAGCTAGATTAACTGCTTTAATTATTGAACATAAGCAAGCATAAATTGAACTTAAAAATACTAAAGAAGCCGCTGAAACTGCTAACCGCACTAAGAGCAATTTCTTGGCTTCTATGATTCACGAGCTACGTACACCTTTAAATACAATTTTAGGTTCTAGTCAAATCTTGATGCGTGATGATTCTTTAAATCAAGCTCAGATTGAGCAATTATAAATTATTAATCGCAGTGGAGACCATTTACTGAATTTGACTAATGATATTCTTTCTATGTCGAAAATTGATACAGGTAGAATTACATTAACTGAAAGTTCCTTTGATTTTCATGACTTACTCCAATCTTTAAAAGAGATGCTGATGCTGAAAGCTCAGAAACAAGATTTAGAGTTGCTCTTTGAATTAGTGGATGACTTACCGAAAATTATTAAAACGGATGAAGGAAAACTGCGTCAAATTCTGATTAATATTTTAGGTAATGCGGTCAAATTTAACTCCAGAGGAAAAGTCACGTTATTAGTATCTAAAGATGGGTAATTAAGAAAGATAAAATTTGTGATTACAGATACATATCCAGGAATTGAAGAATCAGAAATAAATGATCTATTTGAACCTTTTCTTCAAAGTAAAACAGGTCGAAAGTCAATAGAAGGAACTGGTTTAGGTTTACCTATTAGTCGTGAATTTATCCATTTCATGGGAGGAGAAATATTTGTTAGTAGTCAAGTAGGCAAAGGCACAACTTTTACCTTTGATATAACTGCTGAGATGATCGAAACAACAGAAATAAAAACATCATCTAATCATAGTAAAAAAAAGTTATAGACTGAGAATCAAATCAATCTAATTATCGAATTTTAATAGTTGAATATTTAGATAAAATCGTCAACTACTAATTCATTTACTACAGCCTATAGGATTTCAAATTAAGTGTGCTGAGAATGGAAAGAAGCTATATCTACTTGGCAAACTTGGCAACCTCATTTAATCCTCATGAATATGATTATGCCTGTTATGGATGGCTATGAAGCAACTAAATTTATTAAAAACTCCTTTTGGTGAAGCGACTACAATTATTGCTATAACTGCTAATGTTTTTGATGAAGATCGTGATGCTATTTTAACAACTGGTTGTGACGATATTATTGCTAAACCTTTTTCAGAAGCTGTATTGTTAAAGAAAGCTAGCTAGTCATTTGGGAATAAGCTATCTTTATCAAAAACAGCAGTCAAATTTTGCTAATAAAAACCTCAAATAGAATCTACAAGAAAATCTTTAAGTATCATGCCCCCTAAATGGTTATAGCAATTACATTTTGCTGTCTTATCTGTTAACGATCAAATGGTCAATGAACTAATTGAAGAAATTCCCAACACAGAAGTTGAACTGATTAATTACCTGAAAAATTTAGTAGATAATTTTTGCTTAGATGTCATCCTTGATTTAATAGAAAGTGAGGAATAAATAAACAGACAAGAGTTTCAAGATTTGTCAGGACATATTTTAATAGTTGATGATGCGCCATAAAATCTGCGATTATTATCAAGTATGCTTGAACATCATGGTTATCATGTGAGGAAAGCTATTAATGGTAGGGTTGCAATTAATGGCGCACAAATAGGGAAACCTAATTTGATTTTACTTGATATTAGTCAACCAGATATAGATGGTTATGAAGTCTGTAAAAAAATTTTAATTTTTTTGAGCAAACCAGAGAAATACCAATAATTTTTATCAGTGCCTATCATCAATAAGTAGATCAAGTCAAAGCATTTGAAGTGGGAGGGAGAGATTATACTACTAAGCCATTTCAACTCAATGAAGTATTGGCAATAGTCGAAAATAAACTATCTATTTATCACTTGTAAATGCAATTGAAAGAGAGAAATTATCAGCTAGAAAAAGAAGTTATTGAACGCAAAAGTGCTGAGGATAAACTGCGTTTTTTATATTAACTAATCTAGCTATTAGTGCGACATTAGATGTTCATTCAGCACTAGCAGTTACCCTCAAACAAGTTTGTTCAAATATTGGATGGGATTTTGGAGAAGCTTGGCTTCCTAGTTCCAATGGTTCTATGCTTGTATATAGTCAAGCTTGCTATGCTAATGAACCAAATTTGTATCAGTTCCGCAATTTTAGTAAAACATTAACTTTTAATTTTAATGTGGATTTACCAGGTAGAGTCTGGCAATCCCAAGACTCTGAATGGATAGAAGATGTTTCTGAGATGTCACCTGAAATTTTTAAACGTTATATTTTTTAAAAATAGGACTAAAATCAGGCTTTGCTGTACCCGTTGTATGAAATAATCAGGTATTAGTTATTTTGGTTTTTTAAGAAAGAAATTACGCCATAAAATCAGCAGTTAGTTGGTTTAGTTAAAGCAGTAGAAAATCATTTAGGAGTAATGATTCAGAGTAAAAAGCCGAATCTACTCTGAAATTAGCTAATCAAAAACTGCGTCTACTGGCTACTTTAGGTGGTTTAACTCAAGTAGTTAATCGTCGTCGTTTTGATGAATATCTAGATCAAGAATGGCAGAGAATGAAACGAAAAAAAATGCCTTTACCTTTAATTATTTGTGATGTATATTATTTCAAATTGTACAATGATAGTTATGAGCATCAAACTGGAGATGATTGTTTAAAAAATATAGCTCAAACTCTCAATAAGGTTGTGCATAACCCTGAGTATTTAGTAGCTCGTTATGGAGGGGAAGAATTCATTATAATTCTCCCTAACACAGATACTCAGGCTGCCTCTATTATTGCTGAAATTATCCGCTTAGAAGTGGAAAAATATCAAAATTATTCATGCTCAATCTCAAATTAATGAATATGTCACTATTAGTATGGAAAGATCAAGCATGATTCCTCAAGAATAACTTTCACCATAAGAGTTAATTTCTTTGGCATATCAAGCATTTATAATGCCAAAAATCAGCGCCGAAACTGCATTGTTAAATATTAAGATTTTTTTTTGTAGTTGCGCTTTAGCACTCAAGTATATATTTTGTGTGTTTAATAAACTAGGAAGCTCTATTATAAGTTTTTTTTAGCAAATATGATATAAGAAGGCAGTAGTAAAAACCAAAAGCTAGAATAAGTAATATCAATCCGCTAGCATTAGTATAGTTGATTAGGAGTCAGTATTCAGTAGTTATAATTCAGTAGAGAAGAGAACTATAAAGATTTGGTAATTAGGTCGCTAGGACAATCTTTTGTACCTAATTAGACGGATTTGATATAAGAAAAGAAAAAGAACTATTAACTTTGACTGTCAAAGCCTTGCATACAACTTCTCTACTATTCTTATCTCCTCTAATATCGTAGAATCAAAATAGAAGTTATATTAAGTCTTAATAAAGTTGTGGCAAAATTGAAAGTTAAATGAATTATAATACAAAAACCATCCATTTATATGACTTTTGACTTTTGAGTGTTAACTGTTGACTTGCTTCTGCAAGAACTCTAATGTAAAAAAATCCTTGACCTTAGATATGTCCCCAGAACTAGCCCCCATTTCATCAGGTTATATACTTGTAGTTGACGATATACCAATTAATTTGAGACTTTTGTCAAGTGTTCTGGAGCGTCATGGCTATAAAGCTAGAACAGAATTAAATGGTCAAGCAGCTTTACAGACAATTATGACTAATCCTCCTGATCTAATATTACTGGATGTGATGATGCCAAAAATGGATGGTTATGAGGTATGTCAAAAACTCAAAGCTTCAGATGAATTTTGTGATATTCCCATAATTTTTATTAGTGCTTTAGATGAGACTTTAGATAAAGTTAAAGCTTTTGAAGTAGGGGCAGTTGACTATATTACTAAACCTTTTCAAAGTCAGGAAGTTTTAGCAAGGGTGAAAAATCAATTCACTATTCGTTCTTTACAAGAACAACTACAGAAAAAAAACCAAGAATTAACAGACAAAAATCTACAGTTACAAGCAGAAATTTCCGAAAGAAAACGGGCTGAAGTAGAAATAAGATTTTTATTAGAAACAACTCAATCTATTAATAATGCAGATAATTTTCATTCAGCATTAGCGATAATTATGGGTTCTTGTTGTCAACTAATTGATTGGGATTTTGGTGAAGCATGGATTCCAAATAGTGGTACTAATTTACTTGAATATAGTCAAGCTTGGTATGCTAAAGAACCTGGTTTATTCGAGTTTGGATGTCAGAGTATGAAGCTTACTTTTAGCCCTAATACAGGTTTGTCAGGTAGGGTTTGGTCATCGCAAAAACCAGAGTGGGTAGAAGATTTTTCAACTGAGTCAAAAGTTGCAGCAGCAGTGGGGTTAAAAGCAGCTTTTGGAGTGCCAATTATTGTAGAAGATCAAGTATTGGCAGTCTTGGTTTTCTTTAAAAAAAAGGTGATTTCTTTACAGCTTCATTTGATAGAGTTAACTAAGGCAGTAGCTACTCAATTAGGTTCTTTAGTTCAACGTAAGCAAGCAGAAGAAGCTCTAAGAATAGCAGAAAAACGATATCATAGTATTGTAGAAAACGCTGTTGATGGTATTTTTCAGTCTATTCCTTCAGGACGTTATATTAGCGCAAATATGGCATTGGCAAGAATATATGGTTACTCTTCACCAGAAGAGTTGATTAAAGATATTAAAGATATTTCTCAGCAGCTTTATGTTAACCCTAACCGCAGGCAGGAATTTGTCGTAGCGATCGCCACAGATAATGCTGTATATAATTTTGAGTCTATGATATATCGCAAAGATGGTCAGACAATTTGGATTTCTGAAAATGCTCGCGCTGTGCATGATTCTCAGGGAAAGTTATTGTATTATGAAGGTACTGTTTCTAATGTGACTGAACGGAAACTGGCACAGGAAGCCCTACAGTTTCAGCAACGACAAACACAACAGTTATTATTAAATATTTTGCCAGCCAAAATTGCTAAACGTCTGCAACAAGGACAAAGAGCGATCGCTGATAGTTTTGATGATGTGAGTGTGTTATTTGCTGATTTGGCTGGATTTACAGAATTTTGCTCCCATATTTCTCCTACAGAGTTGGTAGATTTTTTAAATTTGATTTTTTCCCAGTTTGACATACTTGCTCAAAAGCATCGTTTGGAAAAAATTAAAACTATTGGGGATGCTTATATGGTAGTTGGAGGTTTGCCCATACCAAGAGAGAATCATTTGGAAGTAATTGCTAATATGGCTCTAGATATGCAAACTAATTTAGGTAAATTGTGCGATCGCCTAGGAACATCTTTTAATCTACGGATTGGCATTCATGTCGGGCCGGTGGTTGCCGGAGTTATTGGCCAAACTAAATTTATCTACGATTTGTGGGGCGATACAGTTAATATTGCGTCTCGGATGGAGTCTAGTGGTATTGCTGGTGAAATTCAAGTTACTGGAAATGTCTACGAGCGACTCCAGGAAAAATTTGTTTTTGAAACACGAGGAGAAGTTTTAATTAAAGGGAAAGGAAGTATGACAACTTATCTTCTTAAGGGTAAAATAGAGGATATAATTTAGGCTGTTGCTGAATGGTAATGATTTTTAGATTAACTATCAACGAAAAAAATATATTTTCCGATTTTACCCTTAGCTACCTCACATTATACTTCAGTAACGCTGGCTTACATAAATTCTATTGTGGGAATTTCGTTGAAAAAACATCAACTAAGTTTAGGGGTGGAAGGTGGATATCATATCCACCTCCCACCTTTGTAATGATGATCATTATTAGCAAAAATACTGGATTTTTCAGGCACATATAATACTCTAAATCTTTGTTCAACAATGGGTTAGAGGTGCTTTTCCCCCGTGAGGCTACCAAAACTGAAAACATAACCTACCATTAAGGCTTTGTTGCATGAAGGTGGTGATTCCTTCCCGGCGAGCTTTGCTACGTACATGAAACGCGAATCGCCAAACTTCCCCTAGTAGTGGCCTGAACTAGAAATTCACCTTGTAACTTTCTGACTTACCACTTTGAATCATGAGGTTGAGAATCGCGCACTGAAAAAAATTGTCCGAGGGATATAATTACCAAATCTGCTCTGAGCTCTTGCCTACTGAATTCTGACTACTGACTCCTCACTAACTATACCGATGAACCGCGGATTTGATCTGAGCCACTACCCTATCACTTCCATTGATCAGCAAAATGTCAGGCTCCCTCTACAGGGTGAGCCAGCAGGAGGAGAAAAAATCACCTTGATGGGTGAAGCCCAACATTTGCTCTATATCTTAATCTTATATTGAAGAGAATTAAGAGAACAACCATAAATGTAGAAGTGGCCTACATTTGTAGACACTACTGATTCATCGCCATTAGTTGTTAGAAATTCTCCAATTCTAAAGAAGTATTAGAAATGGAGAAGAGCATTG
>JAJEAQ010000345.1 GCA_022822685.1 Trichodesmium sp. jk18x7bins.61 | reverse complement strand
AAAGCTACATCAGAAAGCGCAGACTCTTGTCGCCTACAGGTACATTCAAAATCCAGAATTGTTGAGCTGTTTGTAAGGCTTGAGCCGTGTGATGGGAAACTGTCACCCACGGTTCAAAGGGGAGGGGAGAGGAGTAATCCTCATTGAGCCTGTCGCCGACATGTTGAGCCTGTCGGCTGTCGCCGACATGAAAGCTCTGACTCTTGTCGGCCACCTGACCCGATTATTGCTTCTTGCGGTGGTGTTAGTGTTTTTGTGTTGAAAAAGTATATTGAGAATCAGGATGTACCCGGAAAATAGGGCTGGCTTTCATCCCGACGCTCCCCTTCGGGAGAGCGCTTATCTTCCCGCCAGTTTGTTAAATATGCTAGACCGCGAGCATTATATATATCTGTTAGATTCCCATGAGAATCTGAGTGAGTATTTACTAAAGCTAGGCTATAGTCTGCTACAACTTCCTGATAATTTATCAGCTCAAAACTAGCTAATCCTCGATTGTATAAAGCACGAAAATCATGACGGTTGTAGTTAATAACTTTAGTATATTCTGCGATCGCTTGTTGATAGTTGCCAATTTTGTAGTAAGCTAAACCTAAATTGAGATTTGCTTCTATATTTTCTGGATTGAGTTTTATTGCTTGAGTACAATCAGCGATCGCTTGCTCTAACTTCCCCCATTGAAGATACACTAAACATCTATTACTGTAAGCGTGGCAAGTTATAATTTAATTCTATTGCTGTGGTAAAGTTTTCAACCGCTTGTTCATAGCTTTTGTTTTGAGTATTGGCCACACCTTCAGTAAAGAATTTTTTAGTGCTGCTTATTTCTGAGTTAGCAGTTGTAGCTTTCATCGGTGGGGATAATGAAAAAAATATTACTGCCACAACTATACTAATACTTAAGAGAAATCTATAAAAGCTCTTCATCTAAAAACTATCGGTAGTTTGGAAACCCGTTACCTTTGCCTTACGGCAGGCTCCGCCTCCAGCTACGGGATGAAAAACACTAGGCTAATTCAGTCGTATTCCTTTACGGGGTGGGGGAGTAATCCCCCCTATACACCCATTTCAGGGGTAATGTTTGGTGCGGAGTAGGCTTTGAGCCTGTCAGTAATATCCAAACCTACCGACGTTCCATGAATCGCCCCTGGATTAACTAATTACACCTGTTTAACCTTTCAGTTTTACCAGTTCAGGAGTAGCAAGCATACCCAGGTAGGAACTTCCACACAAAACAGACTTCTGAAGTCTCAAGCCTGTCAGGTGTTGAGCTTGCCTACTCATTGCTGCTGATGATTATGTTGCCAGATCCTCGCTAATATTCAAGCCGAGCATTTTTTAGATTCTTCCTTTCGTTACCAACCTTTCTCAGCTTGAGCTAGAACATAAGCGGCAACATCTTCAATGTCATTAGGTTTAAGACGACCTTTAAAGGCTGGCATAGCACCCTGACCATTTGTTGCCTGATCAATGATCGCGTCTACTCCTTGTTCATTAAAATTCTTCAGGTATTGTTTTAAGGCAGCCTTTTTCAGAGTTTTCTGAGGCATGATTGTATTCCGACCTCCCATATGGCAAGCTGCACAATTAGTGTTAAATACCTGCCTTCCGTGACCTATATCAGCAGCTAAAGCTGGAGATTGTAGTGTAAACATAACAAATGTTATGGCCAATAGTATAATTGACAGTAATTTATTCAATTTTGTTCTCCTTTTCTGTTAAACTTAGACAACATATCACAAAGCGACTCTTTTGTGTTTGTTTCCTGTATTATCCCACACTGTCTAGTTATTAGATAACATTAAATCAAAATCAAAACCAAGGTTTTTTTTAGATTAAAGGCAAATCGTACTATCTGAGGAATATTACATTTCTCATTATTTAAACCCCGCCCTTACGGGCGAGGTCTTATTAAGTCACAGATTAATTCAAACGACAGCCTGTAAAACATAAAAATAAAGTTAATCATGAGCGCAGAGTTTTTATATAATTCTTAACTTTTATAGACTACCTAACTTCAGAGAGCGCCACATAAATGCCTTGAAATCTAAATCTCTGTACTCTAACTCAGCAGGTAGACAAATTTAATTACACATTTGGCGAGACTGAATCATGATGATGTCTCCCAGTTATATTATGTTCGCTAGAATATTTATAAATAAAGCTTTGTAGTTTGCTTAACCACCCTATATTGATCGTGGCGCCCCATCGCAACTACGAACAAAATTTTTTTATACACAATTAAGTAGACATGGTATTAGACTTTTTGCTCAGGCACTATATATGAGTATGTGTTCAGAAATAAAGTTAACTGTTTGAGAAATTTACACAAATATGGTGGGCAAAGAGAGCCTAATTTATTGTAGCTTCATACTAAGTCAATATTTGCCCACCCTACTCATACTTTCTAGGTTTTTTCAGGCCAGGAAAACTAGATTTTATCTCATACTTTGTTTTTTTTCAGCTTTTAAGTCACGACTACCCGCAGCCGCTAATTCTGCATCCATTAAGGTTTTTCCTGTTGCTGCTAGATAAACGTCATCTAAACTAGGTCGCGCTTGGGCAATACCAAAAATGGGTAAACCTGCTTCTTGCAATGATTGTTGAATTTTCATCAAAGCATCATTGTGAGGTGTAACAACCAAATTTAAAGAGTTGCCTTGAGCAGTATTAATAATAACTTCTTGAACCATGGGTAGAGGTTCAAGTAATGTTTTTGCTTTTTCTGCTTCTTCAGTAGGGGAAAATTCTCTAATGCGTAGGGTGATGCGATCGCCTCCTACTTGATCTTTAAGTTCGGAAGGAGTGCCAGTGGCGATTACTACACCCTTGTCAATAATAGCTACCCTATCTGCTAGAGCATCAACTTCTTCAAGATAGTGACTTGTCATTAAAACTGTTGTACCTGAGTCTCGCAACTGACGCAAAAAATCCCATACTACAACTCGACTTTCAATATCTAAACCTACTGTAGGTTCATCCAAAACTAAAACATCTGGTTGGTGTAGTAAACCAGCTGCTAAGTCAAGACGTTTGCGAATACCACCAGAGTAAGTGCCTGTTTTTTTGTCTGCCCAATCTTCTATACCTAAGAGGTGAATCACTTTCTCAATTCTTTCTTTGGCCATTTGGCCAGGGATATGATATATTGCTGCTTGCAGTTGCAGTAATTCTCTGCCTGTCAGTACTTGATCTAAGGCCACTTCCTGGGCAACGTAGCCTAGAAGTTGTCTAGCTATTCTTGGTTGGTCAACTACTGAAATACTAGATACTTCTAAGCGTCCAGCATCTGGTGTAATCAGAGTACATAAAGCCCGTAGTGTGGTTGTTTTACCTGCTCCATTGGGGCCAAGTAAACCAAATATTTCTCCTGGTTCTATCTTAAAGGAAACATCCTTAACTGCTGCAACGGAGCCATAACGTTTTTGAAGGTTTTCTATTAAAACTGCTGCTGCCATATTTATTGATATATTTAGGATTTTACCTGAATATTGTAATTATTTCTGATAAATTTTCCACTCAGCAGAAGCAGCAGGAATCAAGGTTATGAAAAAAAACATCACTGACTATATAATCTTGATCAATTCTTGTTCAGTAATGCCTCTATTAGCTTCCCTCGGGAGAAGTTCCACGATGAAAGCGTAGCTCAGACCTGCAGAAGGCAAGGGATAGTTTAAAAAATATAGTGGGGGACAAGGGACTTTCTTCTATTAGTACTTTTGCCTCTTGCCTCTTGCCCTTGTTTGTTGAAAAAAAGTACAGGGAGCGCCCCAGAGGAGCAAATTTCTAGATGTTACTATTTCTTTAATATTCGCAATGCCTGGATTACCAGAAATAAAAACCCCACAAACCCCAATATAGTTAGAGCTTGGGGTACTAGATTAGGTGTGAATATTTCACTCATGATCGTATCCTACAAAAATAACAAAGCTGCAATCTATACTACCTCAAATAAAGATAATAAAGTTAAGAATCATAACTTTAGTTACCAACTTCCATTGACTTCTTCTATGCATTGTAGTTTAGCGGATGCTCACAAGGTTGTTCAGGCCATGCTATTGGGAGGCCATTCCACAGACTTGCCCAGTTCAGGAGAAAAATAATGGAATTTGAGACAAATGTACAAGAAACTTGCTACAACAAAATTTGTTTGTGGATGAGAGAATTATTTGACAAATTTCCCAACCCTAGACAAGACTTTCCCAGGGTTAATCTATTTATAGGCTCTGCCTTAGTTGAAATATCTGTTTTTGCTTGGGGAGATGATGAGGCTATAATTAATACTCGCTCTTATGTTGTAACGAATGTCGATTTAAAACCAGATTTGATGCAGTTTTTACTGCGAGAAAATAGTAAAATGCGCTTTGGTGCTTTTGGTATAGATGAGGATAACAATATTATATTTGAACATACAATAGTGGGTTCTACTTGCGACAAACCAGAATTAGCAGTATCTGTCAAAGCAGTTTTAAAAATTGCTGACGAATATGACGATAGGATTGTTGAGCAGTGGGGAGGGAAAAGGGCTGTGGATCGGATATATTAGCAAAAAGAATTATTATGACTCTAGTTTTCTTCAGATCAGAATCCGAGCTTTAATTATTTTAATTTTATACAAATCTATGAATTTTCAAACTTAGTGATCAAAAATTATGCTAAAAGCTGAACTAAACTACAAATTTCCTGAATCTAACCATTCTATAGTTAAGTCACTCTTTCATCACAGTGACCAAGAACTACTGACTCTATTCCAAAATTATCCAGATCAAGGAAAATACTTTGTAGCGATTTTCTGTCGCTATGGTCTGATCATCCAAACTTTAATTCAAAATTCTGTGCGATCGCCAGTTCAGGCAGATTATCTATTTGCCCAAACTTGGCAACATA
This sequence comes from Trichodesmium sp. jk18x7bins.61, assembly GCA_022822685.1. Classification (GTDB taxonomy): domain Bacteria; phylum Cyanobacteriota; class Cyanobacteriia; order Cyanobacteriales; family Microcoleaceae; genus JAJEAQ01. The sequence continues at coordinate 12,415 of JAJEAQ010000345.1, read as the reverse complement.
TATTTTATGAACTGCGTGGCTTAGATTTACGAGCAGGGGCAGATGAGGCTGGCGGAAATACTACTCTCCAGAATTGGTTAATTAATGTGACAGCTATTTTGATTAACCAAACAGAAATGCCCGCGGTTGAATCAATTCGTTATTCTTTACAGATAGCTCCACCACCTTTATGGTGCTATGTCAAGCAAGTATTAGAGCAGTTAGAGCCACTACTACGCTTAATCATTTTGATGTCTCAAACTTTCCACTGGAGTGAAATAAGAATTGCAGCTTATCTCCAAGCTGAAGGAGACAATATTTCATCTGAGCAGGTTAAATCTTTGCTACAAGAGGGATATCATCATCTAGATACTAATTTACCAGAGGATATTAAAGCTATCTATTTCAATGATGATGATCTTGAACAGGTTAGTACTGAGATCAATCAGTTTCTTAAAGTGCCAAAAGAAGCAGAAGCATCAGTAGAAAGTAGGAACATTTAATTGGCAATTCTACTAGGAAGTAATATCATGTTTTGGCAATTAGTTATTATCAGTAGGTAGGGTTAAGTGCCAGCCTAGCAAGCTACCCTAAGGGGAAGGGAACAAAAACATAAGAGTTGTTGGGTTTTTGCTTCCTCAAGCTAACCTACACAATCCCATTTTTTATTTTGTACCCCGCTGGGATAGGCGGAGTCAACTTAGTTCAAAAGTATCCTACCTCTACTATTAATATTGAGTGATTTAGTATCTAGATCAAAATCTTCTGTGGTATTAAATCTCACCTCTAATACTCTAGGAGAAATGTTCCGCGGATTGACCAATAGTAAGCCACCATCAGAACGTTGGTAAGTTATGGTTAATGGTATTGGTAGTTCGTATAATTCTACCACTGCTGTTTCCCCTAGAGTCCGATGTGGGCCACCAATTACTTGATATTCTACGACAGCATTCGTATGATTAATCAATCTGAGAGTGCTCCTCCCATTGCTCGGCCTAACTCTACTAGCAGGCTCAGGAAACCTAGGTAAGGATGGAGTAGTTTCTGACTGCTGAGTAGAAGGAGCTTGAGTCGGAGGCTTAGTTGTACCGGGTGGAGGACCTCCTGCTTGAGAAATTGTGATTAGTCCTATGATTAAACTACTACAAACAGAACTAATGATGGAGGTTTTTCTAACAAATTTAGGAAGGGATTGAATCATCATCTCCTGAGATCGTGAACTTAATCCCCCACGGTTCCCCCATATTCAATTTCTAATAGGGATGGAGTCCGCGGGAGTGATAATTGCTTTGGTATTATTAGTAATCAAAGGGACGGCCAAAGCTGATAGCTGGCTGATAGCTGGAGGCAGAACCCTCTGTTATTAACTCCAAATTGATGATTGGTGTTAATAAGTGTTTTCCTTGGGATTTTAGTAGATAATATTATAGAAGCTATTTAGGATCTCCTTACCTAATCATAAGCTTTACAGTTTCTTGGTTTGATCAAAACCCCGCCGGGGCGGGCGAGGTATTATTGGAATAAATACTTCTCAAACACCATTATCAGGCCTGAAATTGCTCGATATAATAGCTACCTTGCTCGGTTAATTTTTCTTGAAAAAGATATCAAATGGGTTCTATATAATCAAATAATTAATCTGTTCTTTCTCTTCTAGGTGAAGAACCCCATAGCTAAAGCGAGAGGCTTGTCAGATATTATAATCATTAACTTTGAGTCTGATCTAGAGGTAAAATAACTGTGGCCATAGTACCTATTTGGGGATGACTCTCTAGGATAATTTGGCCATGATGATTTTCTACTATGGCTAGAGCGATCGCTAATCCTAAACCTGATCCTGTAGCATTATAATGAGAATGAGCAGGAGCAACTCGATAAAAGCGATCAAATAAATGAGGGAATGCCTGACTAGGAATGCCAATGCCATTATCCTTGACTATCACCAGGAGAGATTCAGATTTGAGATTTTGACAACCTCTAAAAACTACCCCTGCATTTTGAAAACTATTGCTTAGTTCTCCTTTTTTAGTTCCAAAAATTTGCTTTTTGGTTTTGGCAAGATGCTGTAACTCTACTACTACCTCACCACCAGATGGGGTATATTGTATTGCATTATGAATTAGGTTTGTAAACAGCCTTGCTAGTTGCTCCCAATCTGCTGTAAGTGTCATATCTTCCTCAAAAACAGGAGTTTTGATGATTGGGAATTGATCTTGATTTTTGTGAAGTTCATCGTTAAGTTGTGGAGTCTGAGTAGATGCAGACTGATTCTCAATCAAATTAGGAGGGGTAATTTTTAAGTCTAGACTTATACCTTTAGCTGTAGCGATCGCTTTTTGTTCTTCCACTAGCTCCATGAGCAAAGCATCTAAGGGTACTTGTGCAAATTTTGACTGCACTATTCCACTATCTTGACGTGCCAAAAATAACAAATCATCTACTAACCTCCCCAACCGATGGGTTAGTCTTTCTATTACTTGTAGTTGTTGCTGATGTGTAGCTACTCCATAGCTCAAGCTATCCGATGAATGAAATTCTAAGTCTGCCAAAGCTACCTGTACATTAGTTTGTATCATTGCTATCTGGTTTCGGAGTTCGTGGGAAGCATCAGCAGTAAACTGTTTCAAATGTTGATAAGACTCACGCACTGGTTGTATTACTAATCCAGAAAGCAACCAACCAATAGCTCCTACTGAAATCACTACTAAACAACTGCCAATACTTAAGTCTAGCGTTAATTGGTGGATTGGTTTTGTCACCTCAAACCAAGGATGACTAACTCGTAAATATCCTAAGACTTGACTATCAACTTCTACTATATCTGTCACCTGTCGTAGCAGTAAACTATGATCTGTAACTTGCTGTTGTAATGCTTCAACTTTTCTTGACTAGGGAGTTATTCCCACTGTTTCACTATGACAGTTTGAATGTATAGGAATTTTTAGGGGTACAGTTCCTGCATCCCAGCTATTGGAAAAAGTTGACCACAAAAGTTTTCCTGTAGGGCTAAACCATTCAAGATCAATGTGGTCATCTTCTACAGTATTGGCATTATCTCGAAAGCTAGCTTCAAGGTTGACACGAAAGCTATTACTGTTTTCATTGACAGACATGGTAATCGGCTCAATAACTAGCGTTCGCTCCACTACTTCTACTACATGAAGTAAAGTATCATCTATGCGTTCGATGAGAGTACTTCGGAAATAGATATAAAATCCTGTGACAAATAGCAGTAATAAAACTGTAGTTACAGCAGTGTACCAGATTGCTAGACGACGACGAGTTGCTTGAAACATATTTATTTTTTTTAGTTATAATTTTTCATGTCCTATGTGTTAATTATTGTCCTGATTATTCATTCCTAATTTATAATTCTGATACCGTTTATTCTGAATAATACAACTAACTTCCTCTCTCCCCTTTCAACAAGCTTCGGCTCAGGCAGCAGGCAAGAGGCAAAAGTACTGTTAGAAGAAGGTTTCTTGTCCCCCACTATCAGTTATCAGGGAGCGGTAATTCAGTTATCAGTTAAGTAGAAGGCAATTATTTGTTAAGAGCAACTTCAAGTCATTACCGGAACTACTGATAACTGTTTGAACCCCCCCTACTGCCTCAGAAAAGGGGATGAATTAGATGCAACTTCACAGAGACTTGGTATATTCTCGGAAAATTTTTATCCACCTTCGGAGGAGAGTAGGGATTCAGGAATCGGGAACTATTCGGTCCACCCGCAGTGTATCAATTGGATAGGCTATTCAAGCCATTCCAAGTGGCCGCGACTCCCAAATCCTGAATTTAAAGGATAAGATGATATTAGTTAAGAAATTTTAATAACCTTTAACTGATGTTTATATCCTCTCAAACCTCAATCAAGGTCAAAAAAGTCCTCAAAGACAGGTTATTATTTGGGCACGAACCTACACCAGAACTTATCGCAATATTACTCGTTTACTTTGTCCAAGGCATTTTGGGGCTAAGTCGTCTTGCTGTCAGTTTCTTTCTTAAGGATAAATTGGCCATGACCCCGGCCGAAGTTTCGGCAATGTATGGCATAGTCGTCATACCGTGGATGATCAAACCTGTTTTTGGATTCATTTCTGACGGAGTGCCAATATTCGGCTATAGAAGAAGACCTTACATAATTTTTTCTGGACTACTAGGGGCTTTTTCTTGGATAGCTTTGGCCAAGTTGGTACATACTCCAATAGCAGCTACAGTAGCGATCGCTATGACTTCTTTATCGGTAGCTATTAGCGATGTAATAGTTGACTCCTTAGTTGTAGAAAGAGTCCAAAAAGAATCTATCAGCAGCATAGGTTCTCTACAATCTTTATGTTTTATAACCTCAGCATTGGGAGGACTAATCACTGCTTATTTGAGTGGTTATCTACTAGAACATTTCAGCATTCAAACTGTATTTTTAATAACAGCTACTTTTCCTTTAATTGTTGCTGCTGTTCCATGGTTAATTGGTGAAGAAAAAGCTACTGTTGGAATTAACTTTGACAGGGTAAAAAATCAGATTCAACAGGTAAGAACAGCAATGACAAAAAAATCGATTCTATTACCAACCGCTTTCATCTTGATTTGGCAAGCTACCCCCAACTCTGAATCCGCTTTCTTTTTCTTCTCCACAAATGAACTAGGATTTCAACCAGAATTTTTAGGTCAGGTACAGTTAGTAACCAGTATTGCTAGTTTAGTTGGTGTTTGGCTATTTCAAAGGTTTTTTAAATCAGTTCCGTTTCGGAAAATTTTCGGATGGTCTATAGTTATTTCTGCTGTTTTGGGAATGACAACCCTACTGCTAGTTACTCATGCTAATCGCGCTTTAGGTATCGATGACTATTGGTTTAGTTTAGGAGATAGTTTAGTGCTGACAGTCATGGGAAAAATTGCTTTCATGCCTGTATTAGTTTTAGCTGCTAGACTTTGCCCTCCTGGAGTAGAAGCAACTTTATTTGCTTTACTAATGGGAATTCATAATTCAGCTGGACTTATCTCCCATGAAGGTGGTGCATTATTAATGCACTGGTTAGGAGTAACGGAGACAAATTTTGATAATTTATGGTTATTAATAATTATTGCTAACCTCTCTACTTTATTAGCATTACCTTTACTAAATTGGTTGCCTGCTGCTAATGAGCAAAGAAAGCAGGAAGAAAATATTAATTCTCCACCATCATTAGATATAAAATTTTTTGAATCTCAAGTTGGATGAGATGATTGTATACTATAATTATCCTCAGAAATAATAAACAAGTAGTCAAAACTAAAATCTGAAAATTTAACTATGGTTAATTTACCAAGTCAAAAATCTACATCTTACACTATTGAAGATTGGCGACGAGGTTATGAATCTCAACCCAATGAGTATGATTATTGGATAGATGAAGTAGAGGGTGAAATTCCTGATGATTTGAATGGTACTTTTTTTAGGAATGGTCCTGGTTTATTAGATATTAATGGTCAAAGTATTGCTCATCCTTTTGATGGTGATGGGATGATTTGTGCCATTAGCTTGAAAAATGGTCGTGCTCACTTCCGCAATCGCTTCGTCAGAACAGAAGGTTATATGGCCGAAAAAGAAGCAGGCCAAATTCTCTATCGAGGAGTTTTTGGTACTCAAAAACCAGGTGGTTGGTTAGTTAATATTTTTGACTTGAAGAGTAAAAATATTGCTAATACTAATATTATTTATTGGGGTGATCAACTATTAGCTTTGTGGGAGGGAGCAGAGCCTCACCGGTTAGAGCCAAACACTTTAGAAACTATTGGCATTGATTATTTAGATGGAATTTTACAACCTGGTCAAGCTTTTTCTGCTCACCCCAGAATTGAGAAAGGAAAAGATGGTAAGGGAGATATTTTAGTTAACTTTTCTGTCAAGCCTGGTTTGTCTAGTAAAATTACCGTTTTTGAGTTCAATAGTCAGGGAAAATTATTAAAACGTTATTCTCATTCGATTCCGGGTTTTGCCTTTCTACATGATATGGTAATTACACCAAATTACTGCATATTTTTCCAAAATCCTGTTACTTTAAACCCTCTACCTTTCCTCTTTGGATTGAGAAGTGCTGGTCAATGTCTCAACTTTTTACCTAATCAGCCAACCAGGGTAATTTTAATTCCTCGCGATGGCAGTAAAGACATGAAAATTTTAGAAACAGATCCCTGTTTTGTCTTTCATCATGCTAATGCTTGGGAAAAAGATGGGGATATTTATGTAGATTCTATTTGTTATGAATCTTTCCCAGAAGTTGACCCGGATGCTGATTTTCGTGAGTTAGATTTTGACTCAGTTCCGGAAGGTCAGTTATGGCGATTTAAGATTAATTTGTCACAATAAAATGTGGAACATAAATTAGTTGAAAGTCGTTGTTGTGAGTTTCCTACTTTACATCCGAATCATGTTGGTCAACCTTACCGATATCTGTTCATTGGTAGTACTGATCTACCTACTGGAAATGCTCCTTTACAAGCAGTTTTAAAAATTGATTGGCAAACAGGAGAACGTCAAATTTTTAGTTTTGCACCGCGAGGTTTTACCAGAGAGCCTTTATTTGTTCCGCGGCCAGATGGAGTGAATGAGGATGATGGTTGGTTGTTAATATTGATGTATGATGCTGCACACCATCGGTCTGATGTAGTTATTTTGGATGCTCGTGATTTAAGTCAACAACCTGTCGCACAACTGCATTTAAAGCATCATATTCCTTATGGTTTACATGGGAGTTTTACAAATCATTACTTCCTGGTTTAGTATCATCTAAAAATATGTGGGATTGCTCTCATGGCTATGTTCAATATATTGATTTCAGCTAGAGAAGATTGACAATCCTATACTTATGGTCTGTCAACATTTAACTTGCCTGGCGGGAAGATAAGCGCTCTCCCGTTACGGGAGCGTCGGGATGAGAGCCTGGGTTATGTTCTCGGACACACACTTAACAATTATCAATACAGGGGGAGGCTACACCTGGTGTCTAAACCGCAATCAAAACCCCGCCCGTAAGGGCGGGGTTTTATCGGTTGAGCCTGTCGGCTCCCTGCTCAAGAAGAATCCCGGGGTGTCGCAATCGCGGGCCGCCGGGAGTATGTCAATGTTGAATCTATATATATGATCTAACCGGATTCTATATCACGATATGTTGGGTTGATCCGTAGGATAAGCTTCGCTAACGATTCCTCAACCCAACCTACAATTGTATTTTTGATTATGAGTATTTTGTAGGTTGGGTGAAGCGACAGCGCCACCCAACAACAACTAATATAAAATCCGGTTGTTCAGACGTTGTAAGTAAGAGGTGACGGCTACCAGATCCTAACTCATTCCTCGTTGTATCTGTCAATTATATAACCGGATTCTATATTATATGTTAGGTTCCCCAGGCGGGAACCAAGCTACGATATTATTTGTGGGGATGGCTCAATGCCTCGGCAGGCGCCCTGCCGAGGCTCCCCTATCAGGAGAGCGCTTATCTTCCGGCCAGGCAAGTTAAATCTTGACAGATAACTAGAAAAACTAACGCAACTTGAGAACTTCAGCAGTTACGGCTAAACTTTCTTCATACAAAACTTCTCTGCCCCAACGTTGTAACTGTTGAGCCATCAGTAATTCTGCTTTCTGATCGCTTAAAGCACTAACTTGTTCTGTATGACAAGACTGAGCACTACCACCAGCCTCTAATCGCATACAACCAGTGGTTTCAGAACACAAAATTGTACAACAATCAGCATTGGGATTACTCGAATCCAAACGCACGCCGACTAAATCCCCTGGAATTTCACCATAATCAGCAGTAGGAATTGCTGCCAACTCAGCTAAAATCTCCTTACCATTAGGACCGGTAAACTTAATATGAGTGATGTCATACTCGCCTCCAGTCTCCATATATGATGTAGCTTGCCAATCAAGACGACTAGCAAACCAACCCAAGAACATTAGAGCTTGAGCTGCATTGCCTTTTTCATAGTCAAGAGTAATTGTGTCAATTTCACTTAGAGCTGCACGACGTTGGGGAGGGTCAAAAGTTGCAGCCGCTAATTCTTGCCATGCAGACAAACGATGCCAGTTTAAGTCAGCGATGTAGGTTTGATTTTCGATCAGCTCCTGCATTTTCATAAATTCTGACTCTGGATCGCTAAAATAAGATGAATCTAGAATCAAACAGTTGCTATTTTCGCAGAGACTGCGGAATAATTCCTGCTCTGGGTTAGGAGTAGCTTTCCACCAAACAAATTTGGGGAGATCGGGAATCATCAATGATGTCACTACATCACTCACCCTTTCCAATGCTTCTTTAGTTCCCCGTAGAGTAATATATTCACAGCATACTAATGAAGACTGCTTTTTTTGTACTGGGCAATATGCAGATACTTGAGCTGTTACCCCTGTATCTGCTCCTAAAGTAGGACATAAAGTGATAATCCGACAGGGATTTTGATCTGCTATTACTTCACTTACGCTAAATCCCCTAATATCCATATTGGAGATTTCCCGACTTTCTTGAGGTTTAGCAGCCCACTCTGAACGCAACTTGGCGAGAGTTTCAGAGTCTACTCTACCTGTAATTGGTAATTGATAAGCTTTTTGAGCTTCTTTAATAGCATCGCGGGTTTTAGTGTCGTTAATGCCATCTATTTCTCCCTGGTAAAATCCCAAACCTGCTAAGAGCTGTTGAAATTCTTCAGGTTCGTATATGACTATGCTGAAAGTCGCTGCTCTGGTAGCGATCGCGGCTGATTGGCCTCCATTCTGACTGAGCCAGATTTTACTGAGCTCTGCTTCAATTTCACTCAGAGAGATATCTTTTGGTTGTTGTAAGGCAACAAGTGTTGTACTCATTTTTCCTAAATGCTTAATTTTTTGGTGATGCTTGCGTTCAACATCCCCGCTCCGATTCCCTATCCGTCTACACGCTGGGGAGGAATTGCGGGTGTTTAATTTTGCGGCGTTGCTGAATCAAGGGATGAATCTTTGGAAATACATCCAAGCCTACAATTCATCCCGCAAATATGCAACGCCACCAGACTAGATATAACTTATAGTCGGCGCCAACGACGACCATCTCGGTTGAGTAACAGTTCCGACTCAACAGGCCCCCAAGTACCTGCTTCATATAAAGGTATTACTTCTGCTGGAGCGGGAGCATCCCAGACACTTAATATTGGTGTTAATGATCGCCAAGATGCTTCTACTTCATCGCCACGAGTAAATAGGGTTTGGTCTCCTAACATACAGTCAACCAACAATCGACTATAAGCATCTGTACTAGGCTTACCAAAAGCAGTGTCATAACGAAAATCCATATCTACCGAGCGAGTTCGCAGAGAAGTACCGGGAGTTTTCACCTCAAAGCGCATCGAAATTCCTTCGTTTGGCTGAATTCGTAGAGCTAGTACATTTGGATTTGCTTGTTTAGCTGCCGACTGGAACATTAAAAATGGCACTTCTTTAAACTGAATAGCGATTTCTGTCACTTTTTTCGGCATTCGTTTACCAGTGCGCAGATAAAAAGGTACTCCTTTCCAACGCCAGTTATCAATGTTAAGTTTAAGTGCTGCATAAGTAGCTGTGGTGGAGTTGGGATCTGCACCTCCTTCTTCCCGATAAGCTGGCACATTCTTGCCTTTCATCCTACCCTTTGTATACTGACCTCTAATTGCTGACAAGTCTAAGCGTTCTAAATCTGCCAGGCGGGTGGCTTGAACTACTTTGACTTTTTCGTTACGAATACTATCAGCGTCTAGAGAGCTTGGAGGCTCCATTGCTGTGAGGGAGAATAGCTGCATCAGGTGGTTTTGCACCATATCCCGTAAAGCTCCTGATCTTTCATAATATCCAGCACGCCCTTCTAATCCCACTGTCTCTGCAACCGTAATTTGAACATTATCCACAAATTGACGATTCCAGAGGGGTTCAAAAATAGCATTGGCGAACCTAAACACCATTAAGTTTTGAACAGTTTCTTTTCCTAGATAGTGGTCAATGCGATATATCTGTTCTTCTGGGCAAACTTCACGAACAACTTTATTTAGTATCTGGGCGGAACCTAGGTCTCTACCAAAGGGTTTTTCAATGACTAACCTGTGCTTTTTGGGGTCGTTCAACATTCCGGCTGCCCCTAACTGTTGGGTAGCTTCTCCAAAAAACCGGGGTGCTACAGATAAGTAAAATACACGATTGCCTCGGGTACTTCTTTGTTCATCCAATTCACTAAGAAATTCTTTCAGTTTTTGATAATCTGCTGGTTGGTCAATGTTACCAGGGCAGTAAAAAATCCCCTGAGCAAATTCTTTCCAGAGTTCTTCAGATTGTAGGCCACCACCAAATTCTCCTACACCAGTCCGCATTTGTTCGCGGAAATAGTCATGGCTCCATTCTCTGCGTGCTACTCCCACTATTGTTAGTTCGGGGGGGAGTTTCCGTTCTAGCTTCATTTGATATAATGCTGGAACGAGTTTCCTTTGCGTTAGGTCTCCGGATGCACCGAAGATAATTATAATTTGTGGTTCCGGAATCCGATCTTGTTGTAATCCGACTCGCAGAGGATTTTCTAATAATGCTACCATCTATAATTTGCTCCTTCTACTTACTTACTATAGAAGCTTTTTTGGTGTTGAAGCGTGCTTTTTTGTGATTAATATCATGTCTGAATGATTACCTATAATAAAAATCTGTATCTCTGGGTTGGGTTGAAGCAACAAAACCTAACTAAAGATGATGGTTAGAGTTGGGTTGAACGAAGTTCAATCCAACCCTATTATAAGATAGATTAATTTACCGGACAGGATATTAAATCCACAGCTAGCTATTTACTTGCTATGACTTTTTTAGATCAAATCATTAGACAATTCAGCCTCTTTCGCTACAGTAATTCTTGTTTTCAACCATTAGTCAAAGCGCAGTTTCTTTTACTATTTTAATACCAATTTCAAAAAAGATAGTTACAGTAGGTAGTGAGTAGTAGGGTGGGCAAATATTTAGCGATAAAACTCCGTGGTTACCCTGCTTGAACGCTCAACCACTATAAAATTCTAGTTTTTTCCCTCCTTACATGCACCTATTTCTCAGTCTTACCGCCTCAAACTTTGTAGCAATATTTACTTAAATTGATATTTTTTCATCTCTCATTGAACAACCATAATAAACTTTGCTTCTGATAAACCGCAGGGACGTTGCATGCAACGTCCCTACATTATGGTTAATTAATGCGACTTGATATAACTTGCTGGGATCTAAGAAATAAGTTTGAGGAAAGAAGGATGAAAGTAATATCTAAACTATGCAAATTTGACTTTTGGGAATGAATTTGGTATCACCAATTAAAATGGGTGACAATCCCCTTTTAATTTGACTTTCTTCCTGCTTGATGATTATGATCAATCTTCAGTTATTTCTACTTAGACTGGTGCTAATTTTTTCACTTTTTCTTCTAGGGAGTTGATTAGAGAAGTAAAGGGTTTGATAAATTTGTCGATTCCTTCTGCTAGAAGTTCATCCATTACTTGGTCAATATTGATATTAATATCAGAGTCTTTGAGACTTTCCATTAACTGATATGCGGCCTCTATATTTGTCTCAACTCGGTTATTCACGTCACAATGATCGGCACAAGCATCTATAGTTTGGGGAGGCAAGGTATTTACTGTATCGGGCCCAATTAATTCATCAACATACATTACATCACTATAGGCTGGATTTTTAGTGCTAGTGCTTGCCCATAATAACCTTTGTACTTTTGCACCTTTTGCAGATAGAGCTTTCCATCGATCGCCCTGAATTATTTTTTTGTATTCTTGATAGGCTATTTTGGCATTAGCGATCGCTACTTTTCCTTTCACTTCCTCCAATTTAGCTTTTACACTTTCATCCGTCACACCTTGTAGTTTACTATCAATAGCACCATCAATTTTACTGTCAATTCTACTGAGAAAGAAGCTTGCCACTGAAGCTATCTTACTAAGATCTTCTCCTTTTACTGCTCTTGCTTCTAGACCTTCAATATAAGCCCAGGCGGTGTTTACATAGCTTTCTACAGAGAATAGTAAAGTAACATTAACATTAATCCCTTCACTAATAACTCGTGTTACTGCAGGTAAACCTTCCGGTGTCCCTGGAATCTTAATCATTAGGTTTTCACGCTCAATCGCAGTGTAATAACGGATGGCTTCGTTTATAGTACTTTCTGTATCTTCCGCAATAGTAGGGGGGACTTCTATACTTATATAACCATCTAACCCATTAGTCTGTTCATACACTGGCATGAAGATATCACAAGCATCACGAATATCCTTAAACACCAAGGATTCGTAGATTTCCATCACCGACTTACCAGTGCTAATCCCAACTTCTATATCTGCATCATAAATCACATTACCAGCGATCGCTTTCTCAAAGATAGCAGGATTGGAAGTGATACCACGAATTCCT
>JAJEAQ010000409.1 GCA_022822685.1 Trichodesmium sp. jk18x7bins.61 | reverse complement strand
CTGTTGATTTAAAGTAGAAATCTGGCTTTTGATTCCTTCTAAATCTTCCCGCCGATTTTCGATAACCGTCTTTAAATCATTTATCCGTTTTAGTAACTGGGGATATTGTTTCTGAGCCTGATGTAATTTTTCCATACGAGTTAGCCAAAATTGTGCTTTTCTCAACTCAGCTCTGACAGAATTATGTTCATCCAAATCATACCCAATCTCAGCGATTTCTTTCTCAACAATCAGAATTTGCTGCTGTAAATCTGAAGTTTGTTTTTGTCGTTCCAATTCTTGTTTTAAATTAACTATTTGCTCCTCAATTTCTGGAAGATTAGTCTGAATTTTTCCTAACTTTGCCTCTGTATCTTTAATTTGCCCATACTTAATTTCTGCCCACCTTAATTTCCTTTCCTGCTCCCTAACTAAACTATGGCTCCGATCATCATAATTAAGCTGTTGAATTTGTTGTTCTAATGTACTCAGTTCAGGATATAAATTAATAGCAAAATCTCCCGTATGTAGCGATCGCTCTACTTGTGCTACTTCCCCAACTAACTCTTGCAACAGATTTTCATCTTGACTAATATTATCTAACTGTGCCTGTAAACTACCTCGCTGCTCCCGCAACTCATCATATTTAACTAACTCTTGCTCTATCTGTCGATATTCTGTTCTCAAAACCTGTATTTCTCGATCAGAAATTGCCAATTGTTCTCCCACTACCCATAATAAATTCCTCATTTCCTGCTGCTGACTTTGATTTCTATCTACCACTAAATGCCAGTGCTGTTCATCCAAGGGGCGATCGCATAATGGGCAAGGTGGATACTCTGTCACCCTTACTTCACCATTACCCATACCCTGATTTAATAATTTAAACTTTTGCTCCAACTCCTCCAGCCTCGTCTCATAGTCATTACGATTACGAACCAAACCTTGAAGGAATTCATGTCTTTCGTGCCCCTTTTCCTGTACCCGCTGCTGATAAACCCGTTTATTATCGAGTCGAGCAATTTCCTCTACTACTTCCTGTAATGCTGACTGGAGTTGAGGTTGCTTTTGCTGTTGAGTTTTTCTTAATTGACACACTCTAGAATTAAGCTCTTCCAAACGGGCTGTCAAACCAGCCCGCGCCCTTTCGAGTTTGGTTTCTAATTTTTGGCGCTGTTGCATGAGTGGAGCAACTTCTACTTGTAACTTATCTAGTTCGTTTAATTTTGTTCTGGTAGCTTGCAACTGTGCTAAGGCACTTTCAATATCAGAACACTTGCTCAGAATATCCAGGTTTTCTTGTTCCTGCTGCTTAAGAGCATTTAACTGAGCTTGATACTTATCAATTCTATTTTGCAATTCCTGGAGTTTTTGATTCTGTTTTTCCAGGAGTTGTTGGCGTTGATTGAGAGCATTTTGGTGAGCTTTGAATTTAGCAGACAAACTTTCCTCAGTAGTTTGCAAGTTTTGGAAATGAGCATATCCACCATGAATTTCACTTTCTTGCTGCAAAACTGCTAATAGTTCATCTTGTTGTTGTTGAGTAGTTTTGAGTTCCTGTTTGAGACGATAACATTCTGGCACAAGCTTATCATATTGTAGTTGTTGCCCGTGCAGCAGTTTTTCCCAGGTTTGACGATTGTGTTGTTCAGTTTGCAGTTGTTGGAGTTGTTGTCTATCTCCTTCTTGTTTTTGTTTGAGTTGATTTAGGGTTGTTTGTAGGTGAGTTTGTTGTTTGGCGATCGCTTCTTTTTGTTCGAATTGTTTTTGATTAGCTTCTAGACTTTGTTCGAGTATTTCCACCTTAGCCTTCAACTGCCGAGAAATTTCCTTAGCTTTTTCTTCTAGGGTATCATATTGATCAAGTTTTAGGAGGTTAGCCAGAATTTCTTTACGTTCGCTAGGGCGTTTGAGCATAAACTCATCCGCCCTACCTTGACGCAGATATACTGAGTTAACAAATGTTTCGTAATCCAGTTTGAGATGTTCGATAATAGTTTGTTGGGTTGCCCGTACGCCCTTTTGGGTAAGACTTTTAAACTTTGAACCCGTACTGATTTGAAATTCTAGGGTAGGTGAACATCCCCGACGACGACTACGAATGACACGGTAGGTGTTACCATTACTTTTGAAGGTAAAATCTACCCGTACCTCTTTTTCTCCCAAATTGATGATATCATCTTCAGTCGCGGCGCGACTATTTCCCCATATAGCCCAGGCGATCGCTTCTAATAGGGAAGATTTGCCTGCACCATTAGGTCCGCAAATACAGGCAGTGTGTAAACCTGTGAAATCTAGAGTTGCCTCCTGATAGCTGAGGAAGTTTTTTAGTTGCAGTTTTTGAGGAATCATTTTACTATAGTGCTTTATATTTATTGAGCTTGGTGCTAATGTTTCACCTGAAAACTCGGTTTTAGAGCTTCTCCCTAGCAAGAGCCCATGGATTATGCTTCTAGCCTGTAGAGTAGGCTGGGAGCCGGAGTCGGAACTTAAACACTTGCAAATAACGTAGACTTCTTCAGTCTTAGGCTGTTCAGGTATTGGGCTTGTCTACTCCCAGCGTTTCATGTGGCGAGATGCCGAAAACAACGAGGGTGTGACAAGCATCTAGCTTGGCCTTACGGCAGGCGGAGCCTCCAGCTATGGATTTCCTGACTGGTTGATTTTTATTTCCCTTGGTTTTTCTGTTTTTTATCAGCTGTTTTTGTTTAAATCACAGCTAGAGCTTGATTAGGCTTTTTGCCTATTTTCCACATTTTACAGTAACACAAAAAATGAATATGATGTCTAGGGTTAAACTGAAAAATATAAACTATTAAATTTATAATGGTGAACTTAATTAAGTTTTTTTATATTTGGTGTGATTATTTTTTCTTACACTATATATGTATAGCATTCCTATTTAGGTTGTGTAGAAAATATCTATCGAATTAAACAACAGGCAACAGGAGTAAGAGTTTCAGACTATTGATCAATTAGAGTTGTCAATAGATCACAAAACTATAAAACCTAGACTTAGCAGTTATTTCAAGCTTTTGAAGAGTAAATAGCTATCAGCTTTACAGAGTTAGGGTTTTTGTTATAAAGCGACAAGTCTATTTTCGTATTTTTTACAAGTCATTGAGGACTGTTATATAAATTTTCTGAGTCGGCGATCGCTAAAAGGTATCTATAAATAATGTAGGGTGGGTTAGGTGGGAAGAATTCCACACTAATTATAGGATATTTATAATCTGCCGTAACCCACCGAAGATTGGCTATTTGATGTTGTTTTTAGATTTTTTTACAGATATCTTCTAAATTTATAGATGATTTTCAATTTTTGGTGTTGCTGAATGAAAGTATGAATCGTCAATTGGCGACTAATTATAGCAACCACCAAGACGGTTTTAGCTACGCTACATGAAATAGGACGCTAATCGCCAGACATACTCAATGGCATCTCGTCAGCAATCAAAATTTTCTAGATAGAACTCCATTCCGCGTCAGCGGAACGTAACTATAGGGTTTGGTCATGACTAGGCGCTCCCTATCTATAAAATACTACTTCTATTCTATTAACTAACTGCTCTGGCGACTACTATACATACTTGATGATGAGAGCTATTTCAGTTGTTCAATTGGTGGAGTTCATACCCAGTTTCAGCAACGCCCAATTTTTAAGTTATAAAATTTAGACTGTCTCACCAATTTGATAGAAAGTAACCCTCGTGTAATTCAGGCTCTAGCTAATACGACAGTAGAGGCAGCACAATAACAACAACAAATATTCCAAATTATTGCACAACAACAAGCTTAAATTCTTAGTTTCCAAACTGAAAATAGCTACATTTTGGATATTTTACTCAACCAGTGCCGACAATATCATCCGGAAGCAGGGTTTGGGAGTGGCGATCGCTTCTATTACTGATGTTTCTTAATTTGAGGGATTGGTAGTCCTAAATATGTTCAGAATTGTGAATGGAATTCTATCATACTGGCGAATCTAGCTTGCTTGATGGAAAGGAGTATAATTGACACTCCACGGGATAAATCCGCGTGGATTCTTAAGGGTCATAAATTTGACGTGATTTTAGTCCGACAAATTTTTACCCTTAATGGCATAGCCAAAGATGCCTCTAGTCTGTCTGGGGTAAACCCATTCAGGTTATTTGCCAATATTGGCAGCGCCATTACAGTCAGCATTTATTAGTTTACCTTGCTTAGTTTTGTACAAACCGCTACCACACCACTAAAACTATATTCAGTTGGGTTATCAGCATTATAAACAGGTATCTCATCACCATCTAAAAAACTAGCCTTAGAGGTATAAGATTCCTCTTGTTCTAGATAGGTTAAGCCGTATCTGTTACACATAGCTTTTAGTTTCAATCTCAAACTCTGGTGCGGTATTTGTACAAACTTTTGGTTAGTTTTCTTGCCGAAATTGATATCTTTTTCCTTCCTGGATTCACACCTACAACAATAGTAGATATTTCACTACATCAGTTGATGAGATATCTCACAGCTTTATTTAGATCATCTCTAACCAAATTCTTCCCATTGACTGTAATACTGACCTACCTTTTAGTCAAGCCTCTAATACCTTGTTGATCTTTTAGAGACTGCAATCTAGTATTTTCTTTGTTGTTCCACTGATTAATTGATTTAAGTTTTCTACCGTCTCAAATAAACGATTTTACAGTATTTGATACACAGGTGGCTAGATTATCTAAACCCTGGTTATAGCTAGTGCATTGTCAGATTTTACTGCTTGTTGCGGTTCAAATTCAGTAATAAATTCAACTTCAAAAAACCTAGGGTCAGATCTAGGAATTATTCTAACTTCCTTGATCTTTTTACCTACTAATCTTTCCGGGACATGGATTTTTACAGTACCATACACTGAATATATAAGGTACAAATTGGTCATAATTCAGAACATTGCCACTATAGATACTGCTGTTGCGTAAGTCCGGTTAATATTAATAATCAGTTTCTTCCATATAACACAACACCCATCTAATACTTACTACATAACTTCCTTTTTTCCTCTTCAGGCCTTGGAGGTACAGCTTAAAACTAACTGCACCACTCCCAATTTTTTAGGAAGTATTAGCTTTCTTGATGGGTGTTGTTCTGATTTTGTATTGAGATGGACTTCAAATTAAACAGCTTTTTACCTCCCTGGCTGAGTGATTTCCTCTAATACATTAAATATTGAATGAAGTTAAACTCTGACAAAAATTCGAGTTCATAACTCCCCTACACTTAGTTGAGGAAATATCAACCATTATCGGTTGCTGTTGGTATCTGAACTGACAGATAATCGGTAGATTAAACAGTTTTTTATTACCTCCTAAGTTACTATGTGAACCAAACTCCATCCTGTATCAAAAATTATAGATGGAGATTCTGGTGTTTGAGTCAAACTGGCATCCACAGAAAGTAACAATAACTTTTACAAGTGAAACACCAAGGAAAACACAATCAACCAAAAACTTGATGACTGCTGTTAAATCTTGACATCTGTCGAAGCAGTTTTTTTACTGCCTCATATTTTTATGATAGCACTATTAATCAACTATGCAAGTTAATGTAATGAAACTTCACTGAATCCCTGTTAAATACTTTTGATCTTGTTAATCTAGGTTAAATTTTAGTTATTATTACCATATAATTAAAATTGAAGTTAAAGCCTGATGATTAAATAATTTAGTATTTAGGAAAATGAAAATAAATAGTGTTAAGAATTGAAAAAAATCAAACTTGAACAACCGTTATCTGGTAGAGAGTGATTGCAACATTACCAAGCCCCAAAAAAGGCCCCCCTCGCCTCAATTGAGAATAATTTTAGATTTTAGACAATCAAGTCAGAATGATCTAAAATTGTGAGATTCTCAAAAATATATAAACTGCGAATCAAGCAGGTTTCTAAAATATAAAAGGACAAATATCACAAAATCACAAACAACTAGTCTATAACTAGAATGTTAAAACATCAATCCCATCCCAAAGAGAACAACAACATCCCTTAGTATGTAAGCTAGCGAATATTATAGAAGCAGTTTGGCAACGCTACCTATACCTACAGCCATACGACTTACCAGCAGAACTAGGATATGTAGAGGGGCGTTTGGAAGGGGAAAAACTAATAATAAAAAATAAATGCTATCAAACACTCCATTTCCACAAACTACACCTGGAACTAGCCAAAGTTGGTCAACACCTAGATATATTGCACTGTGTGATGTTTCCCAGAACAAGTTATGCCCTTGCCCATGTTTGGCACAGATTTAGTAGGGGCAAGAGGCCAAATAAGTGCAGCGATCGCCAATTTATCACCCCTAAGCCAAGATAGAAAACTTCCAGAAGTATATAACTATCAACTCCAAAACTTACCCACAAAAGAATTTGCTCATCCTCGCCAACTTCCAGAATGGGGTGAAATATTTTCATAATTTTGTCTATTTATACGGCCCACGAATTGGGACGAAGAACAAAAATTCCTATCAATAGTCAAATCTTACTTAGAAATACACTGTTAACAAACGATCGCGGAAAACCTGTTACCCCAGAAAAGCAACTGGAGATACTCAAAGCGCAACGCCATTATTCGAGCCAACAGAGAGAAAACGACAAAACCAGGCGAATTTTAGAGAAAGCTTTTGGACTTGAATAGGCAGATTATTATTTGACAACTATATTATTTGATAGCCCTGATTAATAATACTTGACTACTCTCCAGACTGAAGTCAGGGGGATTCTAATTCATCCCGCTACTAAGCAACGTCGAATATATATTACAACTACAAAACTTGTAAGTGCTGTTTGTTTGAGCTAGCCCATAAAACTAGCCTAGTACATTATGGCGTAAATTTTGCCCCTGTTTCTGGTTACTGTACAAATACCTAGTAATGAGTAATGAATAAAAACGGTAGCTGTATTTCCCCTGTACCGTAGTAGACGTGCTACTAGCTGCCTCTGGAAAAAGCTTAAAATGTACTGTTCAGGGTACTGTCTATTCCTGATTCTTTCTTGTAATTATTTCTGAATTGTTGTAGCTCCAGTACTATTTTCTATTGAACTTTTTGTTTTGCTTATTGAACCTTTTGTTTTGCTTTTTGTTGATATTTTTGTTCCTCCTTTAGTAGTATTTTTTTGACCTATGGGTTTTGGTGGTGCTGGTGGGCTAGCATTCCTAGCAGTTGGTCGGTTAGTGCGAAATAGAACTCCATCATGAGATTGTTCTAGTACTAACATTGGTGTTGGTTTAGCTTTTTGATCCCAATCAATATGTACAATCCGACCTTGAATAGTAGGCGTCCAATTATCATGGTCATCACTTGGACTCAGATAAGTTTCTAAACAATCAATAATTTGATTAATAGTTTGAGAGGTTGCCTGAGTTGGTAATTTTGTCAGTTTGATTGAGACTCGAAATAGCACTCTTTTTTTGAGGTCTTTACCTGCTTCTCCGGTTTCATATTCCACATCAAACATTGAATCAACTTGTCGCCCATTAGGATTTACTTTTTCTCCCGCTGCTACTTGAGTAGGCCGCAGTGCAATACTAATTTGTTGTTTAACTTTTACTTTAATTTGGTTGACAATAGCAAAGTGGAAAACTTCCTCGGCCATCCGCATTCTTAAGTAGTCCAAATTAAATTCTCGCGAATGGATTAGATCAGGATTTTTTTCCATTTTGGCGATAGTTCCTACAGCCAATTTATACTTTTTATAAAGGTCTTTATTTCTAAACTCCTCCACACTAAGTTTCTTAGCAAATTGCTTCATTCTGAGTTTGTGAAATATCCCCAAAATAACTAGCAACAGCAACAATAATCCAGATGCACCCATCCAAATATATTCTGATTTTGGCAAATTTAGTGCTGATGCTGGAGAGGATTGAGCTAATCTTGGTTCTATAATCATAGTTGGTGTTGACATAGGCTCTATACCAAATTTGAAAATTAATTTCTACAAATTTCAGGTAAAATTAAGGTAGTTAATGTGTTCAAGAGCAATGCCTGATAGTTATACTGACAGAGAGTAGTAGAGATTTTATTAGCCCCAAAATTGTAGTTGGTTCAAAATTACCACAGCTATAGGTATGATTTACAAGAAGGTCTGCAAGGTATTCTGCAAGGTATCAAGAAGGTAGTCAGGAATTGAGAATTGAGAATTGGGGTAAGCTCCATGGGGATTACAGTTCTACCCCATTGGTGTACCACACAAAGTTAAGTATGAAACCCAATCAATCAAAGGAAGTAGCAACACCCAAACCCGACAATTAATATCAACTCCCTTCAAGATAGGCAAGAGGGAACAGGCAAGAGGCAAAAGTACTATTAGAATTTGGTCCCTTGTCCCTCTCTATATTTTTTAAATTAGTGGTGTGCCTTTTTGCGCTTCGCAAACATGAAAGGTGGTGGGTTAAATTCCCCACCAGAGGCCGCCCCTCTTGCGAGCAGGCCTTGAATTTAAATAAATATTGCTACACAGTTTTGGGCGATAACACTCATAAATTTCGATAACTAAGGTGGGAGAATATTTCCAAATTGATGTTTTTTTTCAGACAAATCAATATTTGCCGAATATTTGAATGTAACCATACTTTTTTGAAAATCCTATAACATTCTTCTCTAATTCCTACTATCTTCAATTTGCAGGTGGATAAGTCAGAAAGATTGAGAATTTTTCTCTCTCCTGGCTCCTGATTACTGACTCACTGATTACTCAATCCTTCTGCCCCATCGGAATCTGTAGCTGATTTGAATTCAGTTGGAGTTGTTGACAAAGTTGATCCAAAAATACAGGTTAATAATGACCAGGCTAAAATTATGCCCACAATCAGTCCATAATTTAATCAATCATCAAATAGTTGCTGGATACTCCTGCTATATCTATACTTAGTTGTGTGAAAAGCACCCAGTATATAAACCTTTCCTCAAATCCCTACGGCCTTGGCTCGACTCACGACGGTGACGTATTGCATTCGTCTTTCACCAGGGCAATTACAGGCTCGTGCTTTCCAGCTTTACCGATAGAGAGAGATGATTCCCATTTCTGAGATCCTGTTCAACTGTCCAAGGTTATCCGTCGGCAGAGAGCAATAGCACTTCCAATACCTATTTACAGGGTTTTCACTAGGACTTTTGAAGCATTCGAGACTACAAACTTTAGCACTAATTGATAACGTAGTTCTCAAAGAACTGAGGTGGGTCAATTCTGGGCTATTCTCCACTGCTCCCGAAGAATTAGTGGTAGGATTGTTGACTACAAAAACTAGACTGGCATTAATTTACCGCTCAAAATTCAGTCAGCTCTTTAGAATGTTTGACCTATTACTTTATGATAGTAGATATTTTATTTAACGTAAATTTAACAAAACACACAAATTATTAAATTTACGTTAATGACAGAAATTTTACAGAAGATTAATTGAACAATTCCGAAATATGAGTGTTTGTACTGAAATAGAAGCAACTAAAGTTGTACTTATTATTACTAAAGAAAAAGTAAATATTCTAAATAATTCCCATTCCTGATTGTGGCATACGAACCTCTCCATCATAAATATCGTCCTCAGAGATTTGCTGATTTAGTGGGTCAAGATGCGATCGCTCAAACCCTGACTAATGCCATCCTGAGCCAACGGATCGCCCCAGCATATATATTTACTGGGCCGAGAGGGACTGGCAAAACATCCAGCGCCCGGATTTTGGCCAAATCTCTCAACTGCCTCTCCCATCAAAATCCCACACCTACTCCCTGTGGAACTTGTGATGTTTGTGTAGGGATTACAAAAGGGTCTACTCTGGACATGATAGAAATTGATGCGGCCTCTAATACTGGAGTGGACAATATTCGGGAATTGATTGAAAGAGCTCAGTTTGCACCTGTGCAATGTCGGTATAAAGTATATGTGATAGATGAAGTCCATATGTTGTCGGCGTCAGCCTTTAATGCTCTGCTCAAAACTTTAGAAGAGCCACCAAAGCAAGTGGTTTTTATCCTGGCAACGACAGATCCTCAAAGAGTTTTAGCGACAATCATCTCCCGTTGTCAAAGGTTTGACTTTCGTCGGATACCCCTAGAGGCAATGGTAAGACACTTACAAAAAATTGCTAGGGAGGAGAAAATTGAAATTACCACTGAAGCGATTCAAATCATCGCTCAAATTTCCCTGGGTGGTTTGCGAGATGCAGAAAGTTTACTGGATCAGTTGAGTTTGCTAGAGGGTGAGATTACAGTTGAACGAGTTTGGGATTTAGTGGGGGTAGTGCCAGAAAGAGATTTAATGGCTTTGCTCAAGGCGATCGCCTCCGACAATTCCACAGAAGTATTGCAGTGTAGTCGTCAAATTATGGATCGAGGTCGGGAACCAATTATTTTATTGCAAAATTTAGCCGGATTTTATCGAGATTTATTGATAGCAAAAGCATCACCAATAAATTCTAATTTAGTGGCGTTGACAAAACCTACATGGGAAGAGCTTTGTCAATTTTCCCAATACTGGGATCTGAATCAAATTTTAGTGGCTCAAAAACATTTACAAATATCTGAAGCACAAATTAAAAATACGACTCAACCTCGTTTATGGTTAGAGGTAACTTTATTGGGATTATTACCATCAGCATTGGTAAAAGTGCAACAGTTACCTCAAAAACAAATAACGAAACAAACAAGTCAAAATATTCTGGTTCAAAGTTCCCCTAAAACTTCAACTCAACCAGAATCAAAACCACCTGTTTCTCAGGAGAAAGAGAAAATATCAGAGGTAAAGAAAACCTCTATCACAAAAGAAAATGATGAAACTTCTGTTAGTAAAGCTGTTGATATAAATACGGAAGAATCAGATTTAGAACAGACTTGGCAAAGGATACTTGATAAAATTAAAAAAATCAGCACTCAACAATTACTACGTCAATTCGGAAAGTTGGTATCTATTGATCATCAGAGCGCTTGTGTCACCCTTTCTTCTCCAAAATGGAAAAAAAAAGTAACTACTAAAATTCCTCAAATAGAAGATGCTTGTGAGAAAGTGTTCAACAAAAGAATCAAGGTCAGAATAGAGCTTGAGCAGACTAATCAGAATCATCCCATTACTAGAAATAATGATCCTAATAGTAGTAACAGAGAGAGTCAAAAAACAAAGCATGAGGAACAGCAAGAAATCCCTAATTCTGATGATGAAGATGTAGAAGACACAGGAGGAAATGTACTACTGCCGTCGCTACCTAAGCATATAGATTCAAAGCCAGAAAAAAAAGCTCCCCCAGAAATCTCCCCACCTCAAACACAGTATGATGATGTTGAGAAACAGCCTGTGGCGATCGCTGCTCACCGAGTTGCTAATTTTTTCCAGGGAGAAATAATTGACATAGAATTACTGAGATCGGCAAATCAATCGCTTTTACCTGCTCCATCTGAATCTTCTAAATCTATTAATGTTCAGATTGATGATTCTGAGAATAGTAATTTAGAGCGAGAAGAAACAGAGCAAACTAAAGATCTTCAGTTTGATCCTAATCTTGATTTTTGACTCCCTGCCCTCCCAGAAATACCTAGAAAATTGGAATAAATCCCCCCTAACCACTCTTCTTTATCCCCCTCCTGTCCCCCTGTTTTATCCCCCCTAGCCACCCTTGTCAAAGGAGGAATCTTGAGTCAGATTCGGTTTTTTTGAGTCT
>JAJEAQ010000739.1 GCA_022822685.1 Trichodesmium sp. jk18x7bins.61 | reverse complement strand
ATCCGCCCCGTTTTGGGTTTCGGGGGCTAGACTCTAGTCATATATCTTAAAAGATTCCTACTAGAAACGAACCGCACAGCATCTTTACCAGTATTTTCTCGCCCACCTCTGACATAAACATCCCATCCTGAGTTGCTGAGGAGGGAACGGCGACGAACATCAATAGCTACTACAATACATTGATTTCCAAAGCAGTCACTTGCTTGATTTCTGAACTCAGGATTACGGACTGCTGCTGAATTTATACTGACTTTATCAGCACCTGCTATTAACAAAAATTTAATATTTTCTAAGGATTGGATGCCTCCTCCCACTGTTAAGGGAATAAAAACTTGCTCTGCAGTCCGATATACAACATCTATTATCGTGTCTCGGTCTTCGTGAGTGGCAGTAATATCAAGAAATACCAACTCATCAGCACCAGCATCATTGTAGATTTGGGCTAATTCTATAGGAGCTCCAGCATCTTGAAGATTAACAAAATTGACGCCTTTGACTACTCGCCCTGCCTTGACATCTAGACAAGGTAAAATTCTTTTGGCCAGCATATAAATAAATTACTTTAGGTAGCACCCTATAATTATCTACTTTTAGGAACCAAAAAGTGATGGGGGTAATTGGACATTCAAAACCTTCTATCTTTTGTCTTCTACCTTGACGAGCAGATGAAGTATGTAGGTAGATTTTAGATAAATTTGAGTAGTGTTGCTATAGAACTGCTATCGATGGCTAATTTCAGATCAACTGTGGATTGATTAATACTACCAGGAGAAAACTGTAAACAAAAATGGAAATAGGTCAGAAAGTAAAAGTATGCGGTATTAAAGAACGGATACCCGCAAATATAATCAATCGACTGAAGCAAAATCCAACTGGTATCATTAAGGACTTCAAAATGGTAGATGGTAGTGGTATTGGCTTTTGGGTCGAATTTGAAAAAAATATGGTTACTTGTTTTTTTGAAGACGAAATAAAACCGAGTACTTAATAGATCATAGTGACAGATCCACACACTGAAATTATTTCAGTGTGGGCTTCTGAAAAAAGAAGTCCTGTCCGAAGCCTCAGTACCACATTAGGCAAGCGGTACTCCGTTCAACTAGGAATGTATAGGCACCTTTGGATAATCGTCAAGGTGACTTGGCTTCCTATCAAGGTTCTGTATTTTCAGTGATTGGAATGCAAAACAAAGGCCTAGGTATAAAGCTGTTCAATTACCCAGGAATAGCAAACAAAGTTGTTAAGCATTCTACTGTTCAATCAATTTGTAAAAATGGAAGTTTTTCTCGTATTAATTAATAGGGATTCATCCCACGGCTCCCCTTCGCTTTCAGTCATGGGGCTTCTCGCTACGAAGCTTAACTCTTCATTTTATAGCATCTGCCGGGATTGATTTTACACTAGAATTTTTAGTGTGTTGCTCTTTCCGGGAGGAAGCAAAATTATTCTTGATTTTTGATAGATAAAAAATGGTCTTAACTTACACGTTTTTGGGTAAAGGTGGCACAGGTAGAACTACAATCGCATTTGCTACAGCCAAACGATACGCTAGCCAAGGTAAAAGAGTCCTATTTGCGGGACAAGAACCAGCTCCAGCATTATCTTTAATATTGGGTGCTAATATTGGTCCGGAACCTACAGAGATAGACTCTAACCTCAAAGCAGTCCAACTTCAGGCAGCAACTTTACTAAAAAGTGGTTGGGAAGAACTGAAAAAACAAGAAGCTAAATATATCCGTACACCATTTTTTAAAGATGTTTATGGTCAAGAACTTGGAGTATTACCAGGATTGGAAGGAATTCTAACTATTAATACTATTCGAGGATATAGTGCTAGTGGGGAATATGATGTAATTATTTACGATGGTACTGGAGATCAAGAAACTCTAAGACTTTTGGGGTCAGCAGAAATTATGAGTTGGTATATTCGTCGCTTCCGTCAAGTCATTCTAGATTCAGAACTATATAAAGTTCTTTCTCCATTTTTTCAACCCATTAGTAGTGCAATTCTAAATGTTGATTGGACTAGTAATAATTTTTCTCAACCTACTCAACAAGTCAATGAACTTTTAGATAATGCTAAAGCTGCTATAGCTGATCCTAATCAAGTAGCAGCATATTTAGTTACTACAGAAGATCCAGCAGCGATCGCCACAGCACGCTATTTATGGGGCAGTGCCCAACAAGTTAATCTGACTGTAGGTGGAGTTATTCTCAATCAAGGAGACTTAACAGAAAACATCTCTTCTGAATTTGCACCATTGAAAGTCACCTCAGTTCCCCATCGCTCTACTCAAGACTGGCGAATTTTAATGGATGCCTTGCCAGATTTTAGTCAAGCAGCTAAGGCTCCCAGGCCTATAACCATAAATATTGAAAAAAGTCAAGTAAGTTTATTTTTGCCTAGTTTTGATAAAAAAGAGATTGTACTTTCTCAATATGGGCCAGAAGTAACCATTGAAGCAGGAGACCAGAGACGCAATATTTTTCTACCACCTGCTTTAAAAGGAAAACCAGTCACTGGTGCAAAATATCAAGATGGCTATTTGATCATTTCTTTCTAAAAATCAATAACCTTTGGCCGAGACAAGAGGCCAAAGATAAATGAGAAAATGATCCCTTGTCCCCTACTAGATTTTTCAAATTAGTGGTGTGCTCTGGTGGCGTTTTTCATCCCTTACCATACGCCTTCCCTGTTGCCTGTTGCCTGTTGGCCGACATGCCTTAAAATAAGAACTATTTTGGTCAATGATCCTATCCTATAGGAGCTTGTTTCAATCTCCTTGTATTTCGGCCTCATCTGAAGATTTCGGGCTACCATACTCCTGAATTTCTTTAGGTGAAACGTAGTAAAAAAGCACCTACTAAACGTTTTTTAATATACTTTTACTCATCAGAAAAATCTAACTAACGATGACTAATCAAGAACCAAAAACAGTTGAAAACCAAACTGGAAAAACCAGACAATTATTAGGGATGAAAGGTGCTGCCAGTGGAGAAACTAATATTTGGAAAATTAGGTTGCAACTAATGAAACCGATAACCTGGATTCCTTTAATCTGGGCAGTAGTCTGTGGATATGCATCTTCAGGAAATTATAGTTGGAATCTAGAAAATGTTTTAATGTCTGCTGCTTGTATGTTATTAGCAGGGCCTCTGATGGCGGGTTATACACAAACATTAAATGACTTTTATGACCGCGAAATTGATGCTATTAATGAACCTTATAGACCAATTCCTTCCGGCGTAATTTCTATTTCTCAAGTTGTGACTCAAATTATAGTTTTATTACTACTAGGAGTTAGTTTGTCATATATTTTAGATTTGTGGACTGGTCACGAATTCCCAATTATCACTATGCTCTGTTTGGGTGGTGCATTTTTAGCTTATATTTATTCAGCTCCTCCATTGAAGTTAAAACAAAATGGTTGGTTAGGAAATTATGCTTTAGGTTCAAGTTATATTGCTTTACCTTGGTGGACTGGTCATGCTTTATTTGGAGAGCTAAATTTAACAATTATCATTCTGACTTTGTTTTACAGTTTTGCTGGATTAGGAATTGCAGTAGTTAATGATTTTAAGAGTGTAGAGGGAGACAAAAAATTAGGTTTAAAATCGCTGCCGGTTATGTTTGGAATTGGTACCGCAGCTTGGATATGTGTACTAATGATTGATATTTTTCAGGTCGGAGTAGCAGCTTATTTAATTAGCGTGAAAGAAAATTTGTATGCTGTTATTCTATTGTTAATGGTAATCCCTCAGATTACATTTCAGGATATGTATTTTCTTCGGAATCCTTTAGAAAATGATGTTAAGTATCAAGCCAGCGCTCAACCTTTCTTAGTATTGGGTATGTTAATTACGGGTTTAGCTTTAGGTCATGCAGGGGTTTGAAACAGTTATCAGTTATCAGTAGTTGCGGTAATGACTTGAAGTTGCTCTTAAAAAATAATTGTCTCCTACTTAATTAATAACTGATAGTGGGAAAATCAAACCATCTTCTAGCAGTAATTTTGCCTATTACCTATTGCCTATTACCAAAGGTTATAGGGTGTTAAATTAGATTCAAGCCCACAAAATTCTAGTGAAGACAGGTAATAAATATTAATTGGTGTTTATGATTCTTGAAAGAGAGTAGGCCAATATAAAATTGATATCAATATTAGGTGTTGCTGAAACTGGGTATGAACTCCACCAATTGAAAAACTGAAATAGCTCTCATCATCAAGTATGTAATTAGTCGCCAATTGACGATTCATACTTTCATTCAGCAACACTCAATATTATAGCGGTTTTGACCAAAGGTAGAAGCCCTCGATCCAAGCCAGTTGACAAAGATAGACTATAAAAACAGCAGTTAATATGTGCAAAATTTGAGGAGTCAAAACTGATAATTGTGGTTTATATTCATGTTAATAAAAATTTGCTCAGGAATAGAGCAACAAACTGTTAGGGAAATCAGGTTTTACTTTGCTCTTCAGAAGTAAGGATTCAGCTCCTATAGAAAAGCCTATAAATCTTGATTGATAAGCATTTCCAGTAATTGCCCCCCCCATCATATTCTCAATTCTAGATTGCTATAAGCCTTTGTTTTCGTTATTATTGAGCATGAAGTTGTTAAATTGCTAAGTCAGCCGTTTTCAGAAGTCTCTCTATAACGGGGTTTGAGATACCTGAATCCTTGCCTTAAGAGAATGACAAAAGAGGGATAAATCAGCTTTATATGAAATCCGGTTATATTATATGCAACTAATAGTGTTCAGGAGAATTGGAAGCAAGAATCTCCTGTTATAATCGTGAAGTTTAACAGGAGAAAATCAATAGATTAGATTAGATGAAGAGGGTAAAGTGAAAGATAAAGAGCATAAAAATATCAGAGAAACATTATCGGGAACAGAGCAAGATATCATCAGAAAATCTCAGTATATAGAGTATCCACTGAGAAGAAATAAAAATAATTTCAACTCTGTCTCAAATCTGCTGGGCCATAAATTCAAAGCCCCCCTACGAGCACCTCAATTTGATGATAGAAACAGCCATTCAAGAAAAGGGAATGCTCTAGAGATTAAGAGAAGAAAACGGATAAATAAAAAATCAAGTTTGGCAAAAACAACAATACTAGAACAAGAATTTCATCGAACTAATTACTATTATAAACGAAATAATCATTCATTTTTTAAGGTATTAACAGGGGAAAAACCAATTTACCAAAGTCGTAAATTTTGGTTGGGGTTAGGTTGTGTATCAATAAGTAGTATCATCATTTATTGTGGGTGGAATTGGCGAAAATTAGAGCAAAGTTTACCAGATATTGCTGATATTTCTTCCTATAGTAGAGACGGTACTTTAACAATTAAAGCATCTGATGGTCAAATTATCCAGCAAATTGGTCCCGCGACCAGGGAAAAAATTAAATTAGAAGATATTCCTACTCCCCTAGTTCAAGCTTTTATTGCTATTGAAGATAGACGGTTTTATCAACATACAGGGGTAGATTATCAGGGAGTGATCCGAGCATTTATATCTAACTTAATTGCTAGAGATGTAATTCAAGGTGGTAGTAGCCTCACACAACAGTTAGCCAGGATGGTTTTTCTAGATATGGAACAAACTATCTGGCGTAAACTTAAGGAAGCAATGCTAGCTTGGAAAATAGAGAAAGAATTATCGAAAGAGGAAATTCTAGAGCTATATCTGAATATCATTTATCTGGGTTCTGGTGCTTATGGAATTAGTGATGCTGCCTGGGTTTACTTTAGTAAAACAGTTTCTGCGTTGAGTTTGGCAGAGATGGCAACTTTGGCAGGTTTACCACCAGCACCAAGTGAATATTCACCTTTGGTTAACCCAGAAGCAGCTCAACGTCGTCGAAATCTGGTGTTGACAGAAATGGCAAAAGCTGGTTTGATTTCAGCAGATAGGGCAAAAATAGCGATCGCTAAACCAATAGAAGTACGACCAAATGCCCCAAAACGCCTGATAGTTGAAGCTCCATATTTTGCTAACTATATTCAGAAAGAGTTACCTAAGTATGTTTCTCAGGAAGTCTTAGAAGCAGGGGGTTTGACAGTAGAAACTACTTTGGATAGAGATTGGCAGGAGGTTGGAGAAAAGGTGATTAAAGAAGCTGTTGATATTGATGGTGCAGCTCAAAGATTTGATCAGGGAGCGTTAGTCGCTATTGACACTACCACTGGAGAGGTTAAAGCTTTAGTAGGAGGTAGAGATTTTACAGAAAGCGAGTTTAATCGAGCTATTCAGGCACAACGTCAACCAGGTTCTACTTTTAAAAGTTTTGTATATGCTGCTGCAGTTGCTGCGGGCTTTTCTCCCACTAATGGTTATCAAGATTTACCGTTGACAGTAGATGGTTATAAGCCCAAGAATTATGGTAACAGGTATGGTGGCTGGCGATCGATGATTGATTCTTTGGCTTATTCTGTGAATGTGGTGGCAGTGCAAGTTTTAATAGATGTGGGATTTGAGCCTGTAATTAAGTTGGCTAGAGATATGGGGATTCAATCTGAGATCAAGCCTACGTATTCTATGGCTTTGGGTAGTTGGGAGGTGAATTTGCTGGAGTTAACTAATGCTTACGCTACTTTGGCAGCAGAGGGAAAGTTGATTCGAGCTCACGGAATTAAAAAGGTGATTAATCAAAATGGCCAAGTGATCTATGAGGCATATTTTCAACCAAAGCAGGTTTTAGATAGGGATAGTGCTGCAATTGTCACCTGGATGTTAGAAAATGTGGTGAAATATGGTAGCGGTACAAATGCGTATTTATATGATCGGCCTGTAGCTGGCAAAACGGGTACAACTGAGGATGCGCGAGACTTATGGTTTATTGGTTATACTCCTCAAGTGGCAACAGGAATTTGGTTCGGGAATGATGATAATCAACCAACCTGGGGGACTAGTAGTACAGCAGCTTATAATTGGCAGTTATTTATGAAGGAGATAGTTGAGAATATACCTGTTAAAGATTTTCCAGAAAAGCCCAGTTTTTATGATCGCAAACCTACTATTGAAGCTAAACCTGTGGATCCAAAATGGGTTCAATATGGTAGGGTAGGGTTTAATGGTAGGGATTTGAATGAGACAGATGATTATGGAACTAATTATTAGTAGTAGCAGGAATTATAGTTGTGGCTCTAGCGCTGATTGAAATAGCGGTAAGCAATCAGCAGTCAGCACTCAGCATTCAGAATTCTGAGGTGTATGATCAGGGAGGAGGAACACCCTGAATTTTTTAAGCGCAGGCCCCAGGCAACCCAGGCAAACAGGCAAGTGAATAATGGCTTGAGATTAAATAGTACAGTAGAGATAGCAACAGTGGTTTGACTTAAAGACCAAGAGCATAAAGCTTGATAGGTAATATAAAAAAAATAGCCATTGCTAACAACAGCCAGAAATCTTGACTAAGGTTGAGCTGCTCTTGTGGAGGTTTGTCGTTAGAAAGTCGGTAACGTATAGCATTGAGTCCATTCCCAAATCCAAAGACAATAGTCGCGATCGCGACTCTGTTAAAGACTATCGCATTAGGCCCGATTTCTCCTGCACTCAATCGGATCAATATTGCTGCTGAAGAAACAGGGAATAAGGCAACAAATAAACAGACAGTTGCTGTGATATTTCCAGTTTGATCACTATCTTTTTGGCAGACTTCCAATTTATTTATCATTTTTTTGATTATTTGTGCCTTAATCAACTCCGGCAACTTATCCATATTATTGGGAGCAAGTTAAATTTGCTTTAAACTTAGTTGAAGAGTTAAAACCTTCTATTAGACATCTCCATAAATTAAATTTTTGCCATGATTTTACTAGAGTTTCAACCTCTTTTTTGGAGATGTCTATTGACCGATACACAGCATCTTCGTTTGAGTTTTGCCACGAAATCCGCTGAGAAAAAAGTAGTTTTTTCAAATTTATATAACTGTTATTTCCTCTGGCCTATACCAATTTTATGTGAGGCTCATAGAATTATGAAATTAATCAACTTGTCTGTCTTTATCCACAGTCAACTCTGATTAAAATTTTCTTCTATGAACTTCATATTGATTTGGTATTACTGTTATAATAAACTGAGTTCTCTCAAAATTATTTGGTCTTCAACTATTAATGGGTAAAACGAAATTAACGGTATTAATCACAAGTTTATTAGTTTCTCTAGCTCTTGCTACACCAGTAGTAGCATACACAAAGTGGCAAGCAAAAGTTTTAAAACGTTCAAAAGAATGTTTATACTGTCACCTTTCCAATATAAATCTCAGTGGTTCTAATTCTAATTATAAAAGAATGAATGTCAGTGGTTCTGTCTTGCAGAATGCCAACTTCTCTGGTGCAAATCTTGAAGAGGCCAACTTTACTAACACAGATTTAACAGAGGCCAAATTCGATAGCAGCAACTTACAAAAAGCTAACTTACAAAGGTCAATCCTCAAATCTGCTAATTTTTGGGGAGCCAATCTCTATGAAGCCAATTTACGTGGGGCTGATTTAACGGAGGCTATTTTTTGGGATGCAGATTTAAGAGGCGCAGACTTGCAGGACACTGATATTAGTAATGCTAGTTTTGTTGACGCTCAACTTCAAGGCGCAATTTTGCCTGATGGCAGTATATATCCCTAATCAATAGCTAATATAGGGTGTTTCTCTTGATGGACTATCGGGATTTGAGCAGTCACTGCCTTGAAACTTAACTAAATGAAAACTGCTATAAGCTTGAGGTACAAATTTTCAACTTCCTGATCGAAAAAAGTATTTTTTGTACTCTTTTAGTCCTACAATCTTAAAATATTGTAAATATTTTGATTTGGGCTCACCCTTTTATTAACTATTACCTATAAAAACTATGGCTATTGGGTACCTTGCCTTTGTTCTTCATGCCCATCTCCCTTATGTAAGACATCCAGAACGTGATTATGTTCTAGAAGAAGAGTGGTTATTTGAAGCAATTACTGAAACTTATGTCCCCCTGATACAAATGTTTGAGGGGTTAAAGCGAGATGGTGTGGACTTTAGAATTACTATGAGTCTCACACCACCTTTGGTAACTATGCTGGGAGATCCTCTACTACAAGAACGCTATGAACACCACTTAAGCTTACTTGAAGAATTAGCAGAAAAGGAAATTGACCACAATATCCATAATGGTCACATCCGCTACCTCGCAGAACACTATGCTACTCACTTCAGTAATGTTCGAAAATTATGGGAGCGCTACAACCGAGACTTGGTTACTGCATTTAAACAGTTTCAAGACAGCAATAACCTAGAAATTATTACTTGTGGTGCTACCCATGGTTACTTTCCACTGATGAAAATGTATCCAGAGGCAGTCTGGGCACAAATAGAAGTTGCTTGTCAACATTACGAACAAAACTTTGGCCGTCGCCCTAAAGGAATTTGGGTACCAGAATGTGCTTATTATGAAGGGTTGGAAAGAATGCTCGCCGATGCAGGTTTACATTACTTCTTAACCGATAGTCATGGTGTACTTTATTCTCGCCCCAGGCCTCGTTTTGGTACTTATGCTCCTATATTTACAGAAACAGGAGTAGCTGTCTTTTCCAGAGATCATGAATCATCTCAACAGGTATGGTCTTCGGAAGTGGGATATCCAGGCAATCCAGAATATCGAGAGTTTTATAAGGATTTGGGATGGGAAGCAGAATATGAGTATATTAAGCCTTATATTATGCCTAATGGCCAACGTAAAAATACTGGCATTAAATATCACAAAATTACAGGTCGTGGCTTGGGATTAGGAGATAAACAACTTTATGACCCCTATTGGGCTAGAGAAAAAGCAGCAGAACATGCTGGGAATTTTATGTTTAATCGGGAACGCCAAGTCGAGTATTTATACAATATTATGGAGAGAGCCCCGATTATTGTTTCTCCCTACGATGCTGAGTTGTTTGGTCACTGGTGGTATGAGGGTCCTTGGTTTTTGGATATCCTATTTCGCAAGACTTGGTATGACCAAAGCAGCTATCGGATGACTCATTTAGCGGATTATTTACAGAAACATCCGGAACACCAAGTTTGTCGTCCAGCTCAGTCTAGTTGGGGATATAAGGGTTTCCATGAATATTGGCTTAATCATACTAATTCTTGGATTTATCCTCATTTACATAAAGCTACAGAAAGGATGATTGAATTGGGGCGAGAGCAGCCATCAAATGAACAAGAACTCAGGGCTTTAAATCAGGCAGCCAGAGAACTTTTGTTGGCTCAATCCTCTGACTGGGCTTTTATTATGAGTACAGGTACTATGGTATCTTATGCTGTCCGGCGAACTAGAACTCATTTAATGCGTTTTAATAAGTTATATGAGGATATTCTACAGAGAAAGATTGACTCAGGTTGGCTGGAAAAAGTTGAAGCGATCGACAATATTTTTCCTCAAATTAACTATCAAGTTTATCGGCCACTTTTTTAACTCGCGATGCTCGAATTAAAAATATAGCGGGGGACAAAAACCATTGAATTCTTAGTTGATAGCTTGTTAAATAAAAGGGTTTAAAATACCCTTTCAAGAAATTTTATTCCTTCTTTTTTGTTGCAAGGGAAGCTGTTATTCAAATAGATTATAGAGGCTTAGGTTTAACACCAAAGGGCCCTGAGCAAGAGGCAAGAGGCAAAAATACTGCAAGAATTGGGTTTAATATCATGTCCGTTTGAATACGTATAAATAAATAATGGCCAAATTCCTCAGCAGTCAGTAGCCAGTAGTCAGGAGTTAATATGACTTTAGTTACTTAATTACTTATTACTTAGAGCCGAATTATCACGCTTTCATCCGGACATGATATAAGTCCCCCACTATCAGTTTCAAACCCATATTCCGTAGGTCAATTTGTAGTAGAAAAAGTAGTAGAGAAATTTGAGTATAGCTCAGGATTGATACTTAGCAAATCAGGGGTTGCTGATTAGGTAATGCTCTTGAGCATTTATGAATTGTACAACTATAGTTTTTTCATAGACATTGCAGACAAAAGCATTACCCATTCACCAACGCCACAAATCATCTTTATAGAACACATTTGGGATCTATGGGGTTACGCATTATCACGGAGTTATAGCGCTTCGCTCTGGCGTATTTAAAAATCAGGATTGAATCTCCTTTTACTGAGCAGTTTCCCTATTTCAATCTGTAACTATACCAGCGCGAAGCGCTATATATCGCGGTAGCGATGCCTAGCATGCTCGCCAATCACTTCAGTATCAGTTGAACAAAACTAAAGATTGACTTTAACTGTTGCATTTTAAGCGAGTTCTTTTCCTACAGAATGCTTCGCAAACAAAGTTTTTGACCAAGCTTTTAGCTCTTTCCATCCCGGAATTTGCTCTTTCTCTGACTGAAAATTTTTCAGTGTGGGGCAACTCCGGTGAGAAAGCTAATCTTTGGTACTACTTTTTGAAGTGCGGAATCTATAATATAAGTTTTATTTATTATTTTAGTTATAAAAACAAATATTAATTTTTGTAGGCGTTTTGTAATAAAAGATACAGAAATCCCTGCTAATATAAAAATGAGGAGAAAAAAGCTACCTCAATTTAGTCAAGCAATCAAGGGAGAAAGTCTAAATATGTCTACAGAAGCTTAGGCATGCTACTTAATAGAAGATCAGCACTACCTGATCAAAAATCTTGGAGTTGCTGCTGCTGAAGTAAGCTGAGAAAATTTGGAAAATTGGAAATATTGACTTTAGTCATGATTCCATAAGATGACTTACTTCCTTTTTTGCAATCAAAATTCATCTTTAATAAAGAATAATTAACCAAATAGGAGAATGAAAGTTATGTGTGTAGAAAATCAAGCTCGCGTATTAATGATTCGTCATCACAACGTAATTAAAAATCGTCAACAGTCAATGCTCAACCGTACAGCAAAACAAGTAGGTGTAGAAGCAGATGATTTTTGGGGCAATATTCAAGGTAAACCACATCCTACTTTTCGGATTAATTATGATCGTAGTCGTGCTTCCATGAGTTAAATAGTCAGGACTTACGCAACAGCACTATCTATAGTTGCAATGTTACTAAGATTGACCAATTTGTACGCTATATATAGCTTGAATGCGTAATTCCTGATAGTTTAATCTTTTTCCTTTTTTGTCCAAAATGTCTGTCTTCTAGGAGAATCAAAAGTATGTCTCTAGAAAATCAAGCCCGTGAATTAATAATTCGTCATCACAACATAATTAAAAATCGTCAGCATTGACTGCTGAATCGTATAGCAACAGAAGTAGGCTTGAAAGCAGATGATTTTTGGGGTAGTATTCAAGGTAAGCCCCATCCTTGTTTGAGCACTATTTATGACCGTAGTCGTGCTTCCATGAGTTAAGCAATATCTTCTCAACAACTGAATAATGTCATTTATTCGTAGGTGGCAACTTCACTTAATTAATATCTCCTTGAAAGCTAGGAATCCTGCTAAAGCTATGGTGTTTCCAAACTATCGAAGGTTTTTAGATGAAGTTGCGACCAAATTTTTGTCAATAAAAAAATCTAGATTTATGATGAAGTTTAAGAGGTGTATCCCCTGATTCATTGGTATAATCACCAGTCAGAACAATCAGAAACAAAAGGAGAGAAAAATGTCAGACTGGCAGATAATCACTGGTGGGGTAACAGCTCCTAAAGGATATCGGGCAGCGGGAATTACAGCAGGATTAAAGCCCTCCGGCTCTCCAGATTTGGCCTTGATTTTATCAGATGTCGATGCGATCGCTGCTGGAGTCCTCACTAAAACTCAAGTACGAGCTGCTTGTGTGGACTACTGTCGCCAACGTCTAGAAGCTAAACCAAGTGCCAGAGCAATTTTGTGTAATGCAGGACAAGCAAATGCTGCTACAGGAGATTTAGGCTGGCAAGATGCTGTGGAAAGTGCTGAAGCATTGAGTAGCTCTCTGAATATTTCCCCAGAGTTAATATTACTGGCCTCCACAGGAGTGATTGGCAAACGCATTAAAATGGATGCTCTCAAAGCAGCAATTCCAAATTTGGTGGCTACAGTTTCTACAGAGGGAGGAGAAGCAGCAGCTCAAGCTATTGTCACTACAGATTTAGTAACAAAGTCAATCGCTTTAGAAACTCAAATCGGCGATCACCCAGTTCGTATTGGTGGTATTGCTAAAGGCTCTGGAATGATTCATCCGAATATGGCAACGATGCTATCATTTGTTACTTGTGATGCAGCAGTTTCTCCTCCTCTATGGCAAGAGATGTTAGCTATGGCAGTGAATCGGAGTTTTAATCAGATTACTGTTGATGGAGATACCAGTACAAATGATACAGTGATTGCTTTGGCAAATGGTCAGTCTCGAACATCTGCAATTACTAATATGGGAATGGAGGCAGAAAAGTTAGAGGCAATGTTGACAGAAGTTTGTATTCATTTGGCAAAAGCGATCGCTCGTGATGGAGAGGGTGCAACTTGCCTGATAGAAGTTCAAGTTACTGGAACTTCTGACGAAGCATCTGCTAATAAAATTGCTAGAACTATTGCTGGCTCTTCTCTAGTTAAATCAGCCATCTTTGGCCGCGATCCGAATTGGGGACGAATTGTCGCGGCAGCGGGAAGGGCAGGAGTGCAGTTTGAGCAGCAGCAGTTACAGGTTAGGTTGGGAGAATTTTTGATGATGGAGAATGGTCAACCTTTAGATTTTGACAGGGGTGCTGCTAGGGAGTATTTGAAGCAAAGGGCAGCAGGAGAGTATTTGAAAGAGGATACGGTTTTAATTTCTGTGAAAGTTGGGGATGCTGTTAGTAGTGGTAAAGCTTGGGGTTGTGACTTGAGTTACGACTATGTAAAGATTAATGCTGAGTACACTACCTGATAATTAACGCCAGTTAACAGAAACAATAAGATAGCAGGATCCCAAACAACTAATACCAATTATCAAAAAGAATGTTATACTTGCTAGAGGCAAAAAATAAGCGTTAAAATCTCCAAATCACCAAATATCGAGGATTTGCGACTATATTATATAGTATTTGGAAATAAAAAATGCTCGTACATCAAAGTTTTTAGTAATTGGTATAAGCCATTCTCATACGACGCTCCAGGAGCAGGTTCTGGTGGGACTTCCTGCCAGTTTGTTGTTAAAAATGTAAACTTACAGCTATAGCAACCGCCAAGGCGGTTTTAGCTACGCTACATGAAATAGGACGCTAATCGCCAGACATACTCAATGGCATCTCGTCAGCAATCAAAATTTTCTAGATAGAACTCCGTTCCGCGTCAGCGGAACGTAACTAGAGGGTTATGCCATTATTAGGCGCTCCCTATCTATAAAATATTACTTCTATTCTATTAACTAACTGCTCTGGCGACTGCTATAGATATTTTGTCTAGCCAAGGAGTATAGAAGTTTGTTGAAAGGCTTCAATAAAATAGGGATTCATATCAAAT
>JAJEAQ010000633.1 GCA_022822685.1 Trichodesmium sp. jk18x7bins.61 | reverse complement strand
TGATTTTTTCACAACCCAATTCTCACAAAACTCAAGGATATTTGCCGGAATCAAGATTTAGCTGAATACCAAGTTTGACTCCGAACCATTACTACGCAGGATTATCTATGATTATTTATTATATACTTCATTCTAGTTCCGGAATGCTTGAGGGAAATTTAGGGTAGTTATCCATTTGCCATACTTAATCCCATGATTCAGCAATTGATGGCCCAAAAGCTACAAAGTAGAACTTTTCTAGTTTTCTGCAATAGTGGGGGGCGCTTTTCGCGATTAGGTAGGGTTGCGTCAGCAGTAGTATCGCGAAGCGGACGTAGTTCTATCGCTTATTCATGCAACAAAGCCAAATGACAGGTTTTTCGCGCTAATCTTCCGACATGTTCTCCCATTGTCTTGTTAAATCTTTCTATATCGCTAGTTTTACCTGTATCCTTTAAATATAGTAATGCGAGGTATTATCAGGAACCCCTAGCAGTCGGCGCAGCCTGCTGTAAGGCCAAGCTATGGCTGGCCACACCCTCGTTGCTTGAGCCTGTCGCCGACATGAAAAGCGCGGCAAAAAGTCAAGGGAGGGTGTTTTAGGGGGATTAATCCCCCACCCCGTAAGGGGAGTACGACTAAAGTCCCTCGCGTCGTTTTTCATCCCGTAGCTGTTGAGCCTGTAGCCGACATGAAAGGCACAGCCTGCTGTAAGGCATAGCATACGGGTTTTAAAACTCCCGAATATTTTTAGATGATTGACATTTTAAGTTATAGCTGTATAATTGTAGGGGCGATATTCTGGTTTTGGGGCACATTGCCCCTGCTCGGAAACAGATCGGTTTTATTTAAACTCCACAGTCTCTCCGTTGCTGATACCCTGGGATCCATAAGTATTGTTATCGGTTTACTGCTTAAAATACCTAGAGAATGGTCGCTGTTACTGCTAGCAATTATTACCTTGACCATCTGGAATACAGTTCTGGGCTATATTTTAGCATATTGTTCGAGCAGTGGAGAAAAAAATGATGGATAGCTATATTTATGTAATTGTTACCTTGCTCCCCCTAGTCGCTTTAATGCTTGTATTTCAAGTTAATCCCTATCATGCTTTAGTTATCCGAGCGATTCTAGGAGCAGTAGCAGCATTAGTATATGCGCTTTTAGGAGCGGCAGATGTGGCTTTAACTGAAGCCATAGTCGGTACAATGCTAGCAATTACCCTGTATGTAGTTGCAGTGCGTTCCTCCTTGGTGATGTATATGGGAATACTTCAAGAGGTAGAGACACAGACACAGACAGAGACAGAGACAGAGAATTATTTTGCCGAATTAATTGCTAATCTTAGAACAATTATTAATAAACATCATTTGCGCCTTGAGTTAGTTGAATACCCTAATAAAGAAGCTTTAAAAGAGGCTTTGCTGGCTAAAGAAGTTCACGCTATCTGTAGCAAACCTGAACTACTAGAGTTTAACCGGAAATTCACATATCACACGATCATTCGAGTTCATCGTCTATTTGAGATTATACAAAATGAGCTAACTTCTCCAGAAACAATTCTGAGCTATGTCAATGTATCAAATCAGGAGGAGAAGCATTAATGAAATGGGTTTATTTGATCGCAGGAATAGCATTGTTTGTCAAAACGCTGCTCATGCCAAATCCAGAAGCACAATGGGAAGAGTTTTCTATTATTGAATCGATAGTAGCTGATAGTGGAGTGCCGAATGCAGTTTCTGGCATCATTTTTCGGAATCGACTCTATGACACGATTTTTGAAGTGGTAGTATTTACGATCGCCATTTTAGGCGTGCGTTTTCTGCTGGCGAATGAAAAACCGACCAAAAAAGTTTATCAATTCAGCGATCGCCCCTCAATTATACTGGCACGTTTGGGATCTACTATTGCTGCCCTAGTAAGTATCGAATTGGCAATT
The DNA here is from genome assembly GCA_022822685.1 of Trichodesmium sp. jk18x7bins.61. Lineage (GTDB taxonomy): Bacteria > Cyanobacteriota > Cyanobacteriia > Cyanobacteriales > Microcoleaceae > JAJEAQ01. Next base: position 5,632 of record JAJEAQ010000633.1, on the reverse strand, counting down.
AGGGGACATCTTAGCCCAGGCGGTGGTTTTGCTGCTGGAGTAGCGGGAGGAACTGCAATTGGTCTGATTGCGATTACTTCATCATCTGAATGGATGGAAGAAATTTATAAAAAATGGAATGCTGCTACCTGGGAAAAAGTGTCGGTTTTAATTTTCATTATATTGGCAGTTATCACCCTCATTGGATGGGAGTTACCCCAAGGAGAATTAGGTAATCTAGTCAGTGGCGGAGTTATTCCGATACTCAATATTTTAGTAGCCATCAAAGTAGCTTTGGGTTCATGGGCAGTTATTTTACTGTTTATTCGTTATCGAGGATTATTGTAAAAGCAGCAGTGCGAGCATCTGGCTCGCTAGGGGGGGATGGCCGGATTGGGCATAACCTATTATTTCCATTATTATGTTAGCGCCTGCTTGGCGTCCGCCAACGAGCGCTAAGTAATCCCCTGCATAATTTTGAAGTTTCTGATGTCTAATATCATTACTAATTTCAAAAAAGATAGTTACAGTAAATAGTTAGGATTAGTAGGGTGGACAAATATTGATTTATCTCGATATAATTAGGTTTTTTTGCCCACCTTATATACAACTATTTCTCAGTCTTGCTACCTAAAAAATGTAGCAATATTTATTGAAATTTATATAACATTTTTAATAAAAAAAAAGCCAAGCTTGTGGCTACTTACAGAAAATGTTGACATACTCACTCCGTGGCGCTGACGCGACAACGCGGGATTCTTTTTTCATGTCGGCGACAGGCTCAACCGATAAATTGTCGATTGCGGTTTTGACAGAGGTGATGTCCTCCCCCTGTATATACCAAATTATAGCAAAATACTTCCTACTTGTCAATGGGGTTTGCTTACGCATAGCTTTGCTTTTTATGTTGCGAAGCAAAACGTGCATTTTTTTGTAGAAGTGTCCGAGAACATAACGCTTGCTCTCATCCCGACGCTCCCCTACCGGGAGAGCGCTTATCTTCTCGCCAGTATGTTAAAAAATTTATTTTTCCTAATTAAAATTTGTACGCTAAAAAATAGCAATTCTAAGAGATTGTTTGTAAAACTCAGATTAAATTCTTGCGTAGGGCGGGTGAGGCGGAAATATCTCCTCAGGCTCACCATAATTTTAGTTATCCGCCGCAGGCCACCATAAATAAACACCCTATCTACCTTAATATTTTATTTACAAAAAGTCTCTAATACCAATTACCAAAAATATTGCTTGACTTTGATTTGATATTTATAGCATATTATTTGCTGGAGTTAATCCATAGTATTTATTAGCTTTAGCTCTTTTCATTGTGATTTTTACCAGCTTTCAAGTATAGTATTAATTTTACAAAATGGTATAAGTTATGTTGAGCTTTTACTAGGCTGAAATCAAACTGAACTATTCCTAGTATCATGTTCAGATAATTAGAGACTGTTTGTCAAACTGAGATTAAATTCTTGCGTAGGATGGGTTAGGGGTTGATCGATATCTCCTCATATAAGACCTCGCCCTGAAGGGCGGGGCTTAAATAAAGAATTTTAGTTGTCCGCCGTAACCCACCAGAATTCAACACTCTAGCTATCTTAATATTTACTTGGCAAACAGTCTCTCAGTTATACAAAAGTCTTGTTTGTCGTTGGGATGCCTCCCTATAGTTTAAGCATGGGGGCGACATCACAACTACGAACTTTAATTAACCAAAATTATGCTAAAATCAAAGATAAAAAATTAACGCACTAAGCCTAAATACCTATGTCTTCCAATGTTCCTGTATCTGCCAATGAATCTATCAAATGGTATACCTTAGCAATAGAAAAAACTATAACTAAATTAGCAAGCGATCGCTCAAATGGCTTAACAAATTCCCAAATATCAGAAAGATTAGAGCATTACGGTACTAACGAACTCAAAGAAACAGGCCGTCGAAGTTCGTGGTCAATTTTAGTCGCTCAATTTACTAATGTCATGTTGTTGATGCTCATCAGTGTAGCAATAGTATCAGCAATATTAGATATCCGGAATAGTCACTTTCCTAAGGACGCGATCGCTATCTTTGCTATAGTCATCCTCAACGGTATTCTGGGCTACATCCAAGAAAGTCGCGCCGAAAAAGCCCTCGCTGCTCTCAAAACTCTGGCCTCTCCCCAAGTGCGAGTCTTGCGAGAAGGCAAAACAGTAGATGTGGATGCAAAGGAGCTTGTGCCGGGAGATCTCATGCTTTTGGAAGCAGGGATAAAAATACCAGCAGATGCCAGACTCATTGAAGCATCAAACTTACAAGTCAGAGAAGCAGCACTGACAGGAGAAGCATTAGCAGTTAGCAAAAAAGCGGAAATCGAAATTACAGAAGACACAGAATTGGGCGCTCGGATTAACCTCGTCTATCAAGGCACAGAAATAGTTCAAGGTAGAGGCAAAGCCATTGTTACTAACACAGGGATGCAAACAGAATTAGGGCGCATTGCAGCCATGCTCCAGTCTGTCGAAAGCGAACCTACTCCCCTACAAAAGCGGATGACTCAACTGGGAAACGTGCTTGTCACAGGCTCCATGATTCTAGTTGCTATTGTAGTGGTTAGTGGGGTAATTCGTGCCGGTTGGGGTCAATTTGAACATCTATTAGAAATATCCCTGAGTATGGCAATTGCAGTTGTACCCGAAGGTTTGCCCGCAGTAATTACATTAACTTTAGCATTGGGCACTCAACGTATGGTCAGACGTAGTACTCTGATTAGAAGACTGCCCGCAGTAGAAACATTAGGCTCAGTTACCGCTATTTGTTCTGACAAAACTGGCACCCTCACCCAAAATAAAATGGTTGTACAACAGGGAATAACTACCAGTCATGTTTTTAATATTAGTGGAGAAGGTTACAATCCCACTGGAGAATTTAGTCTAGAAAATCAGATTATTCAACCAGAAAAATATCCCGAAATTCAAGCTTTATTAATTGCCTGTGTTGTCTGCAATGATGCTAAATTACAACACATAGATAATGAGTGGCAGATTTTAGGAGATCCTACAGAGGGAACCCTTCTATCTTTGGCTGGTAAAGCAAATATTTTCTCAGAGTCAATCAATGCAAAATTACCGCGAGTTGCTGAATTTCCTTTTTGTTCAGAAAGAAAGCGCATGAGTGTGATTTGTTCAATTCAAGCCGCACCAGAAATATGGCAAATAAAAAATATTAATTCTAGCAACCAGCAATTTTTAATGTTTACTAAAGGCTCCCCAGAATTAACTTTAGAACGTTGTCAAAAAATTATTGTGGGAGACAAAATTAAACCTTTAAATGAACAGCAATACTGTCAAATTTTAGAGCAGAATAATCAGATGGCGAGTCAGGGTTTACGGGTATTAGGTTTTGCTTGTAAATATTGGGAAAATCGACCACTAGAAAATTCCGAAGCAACTAGCGAACAACAGTTAATTTGGTTAGGATTGGTGGGAATGTTAGACGCACCACGAGTTGAAGTAAAAGAAGCTGTGGCTAAATGTCGTCAAGCTGGAATTAGACCAATTATGATTACTGGCGACCATCAATTGACAGCTCAGGCGATCGCTCAAAAATTAGGTATTGCTGAGGCAGGAGCGCCAGTTTTAACTGGTCAAGAAATTGAGAAATTAACCCAAACAGAATTGGAGCAAAAAGTTAATAATATTAGTGTTTATGCCCGAGTTTCTCCAGAACATAAATTAAGAATTGTGCAAGCTTTAGAAAATCAAGGTTCATTTGTAGCCATGACTGGGGATGGTGTTAATGATGCACCAGCATTAAAACAAGCAGATATAGGGATTGCCATGGGAATTACTGGCACTGATGTGAGTAAAGAAGCAAGTGATATGGTACTATTAGATGATAATTTTGCCACTATTGTGGCTGCAACAGAAGAAGGTAGGGTTGTTTATAGTAATATTCGCAAATTTATTAAGTATATTTTAGGTAGTAATATTGGAGAAGTTATTACTATTGCTTCCGCTCCATTTTTAGGATTACCAGATGTACCTTTAACACCCCTACAAGTTTTGTGGATGAATTTAGTTACTGATGGAGTTCCAGCTTTAGCCTTAGCGGTGGAGCCTGCCGAGCCAGATGTTATGAAACGGGAGCCTTTTAGTCCGAAAGAAAGTATTTTTGCCCGTGGTTTAGGGTTTTATATGGTGAGAATAGGGATAATTTTTTCGATTCTAACTATTAGTTTAATGTTGTGGTCTTATCAAGATGCTCAACTAGGAGGAGACTCCGAAAGGTGGAAAACAATGGTATTTACGACTCTTTGTTTAGCACAGATGGGTCATGCGATCGCGGTTCGTTCAGACAGTCAGTCAACTTTTGAAGTTAATCCTTTTTCTAACTTGTTTTTGTGGGGGGCAGTAGTTTTAACAGTCGTTTTACAGTTGATGTTGATTTATGTGCCTTTTTTACGAGATTTTTTTGGTACTCATTTATTAAGTGAGAAAGAATTATCTATCTGTTTGAGTTTTAGTGTGTTTATGTTTGTTTGGGTAGAGTTGGAAAAATTTGTAGTGCGTTTGTATAAAGGGAAAAAAAGTTCGTAGTTGGGATGCTGCCCTATAGTTTGATCATGGGGGCTTAAAGTTGTGTATGTTTTTATTAGATATGCTTTTGTTGGGTTTTGCTGGCGCTTCACCCTACCTACTTGAATTTGGGATTCTGTAGGTTTGGTTGAGGGATTCCTCAACCAAACATCATATATATTTTTGTTGGCTTTGGCGCTTGGCTTCACCCAACCGACTCTAATTATGGCTAATTATCTAGACATAATATGATAATCAATTATAAAAAAATATTTGTTCGTAGTTGCGCTTTACCGCCCATAGAGATATTTGGGGCGATCGCAACTCTAAGCCTAGTTTTCCTTTGATTATATTGATACTTTTTTTTGAAAACTGATTATATAAAACGTTTCAGTAAGTTATCAAATAACTCATTGATTTTCTGAACATCAGAAACAAGCGTTCCACGCTCATCTCGAAAAGTCCGATCGCGTTCGCCTTTAAACGACAACCAATTAAAGCTTGTAGTAACTGCAAACTTAGTATCTGAAATCAGGATTTTAGCATGAGTATCTCCGAGTTTTTTTAGTGTAAAGTTTTCCGAATATTTTTTTGATAAATTCTGCAAAGATTCCTTAGCCTTAACATCCTGTTGATCAGCTTTTTCATCTTTTTTACCCAAACCATAACCAATAAAAACTTGAACTTTTTGTCCTAGCAAATTCTCAAGTTTTTCTAGAAACAATTTGTCAACAACATTAACCCGAATCCAAGGTGAAATAATCATCAAGAGGTCTTGAGAGTCTTTCAGAGCTTCTTCTAACAAAGGCCGATGCTCATACATCTCTAACCAACGCATAGGTAATGAAGCTAACATAGCATTTTTTTCGGCTTGAAGTTTTGAGATTTCATCCTTTTTCTCCTGAAGTTGTTGAGTTAAGTTTTTCTTTTCATCCTCATTATCTGTCTGCTCTATTTGTTCCTGTGTAGACTCAATTTGTGCTTTAATCTCTACTTGAGTTTCTCTTACTTTTGTAGTGACAAAATCATCTGGATTTGCTAAATTTTTTTTGACAAAATCCAACCCAAAAAGTTCTTCTGCGAACTGGCGTGGATTATT
>JAJEAQ010000516.1 GCA_022822685.1 Trichodesmium sp. jk18x7bins.61 | reverse complement strand
GATGAGGTGAAAGTCTCACAGGGGGTTCTGAAGTAGAGGCGCCTCAAATAATATTGAGCGTCGACTATAACATTGTAGGTTGGGTTATAACGATAGTGTTAGCGAAACTTATCCTACGGAGAAACCCAACACAACTGTTGTATTCCCAATTGGCCTTGCTGAAACTGGGTATGAGTTGAAGCAATTGAACAACTGAAATAGCTCCCATGTAATATATAATTAGTCCCGGCGTTGACGATTCATACCTTCATTCAGCAACGCCGTTTTTAGTAGGAGTTAGGAGGGCGAGGGGAGAGGCAATACAGGAAAATTGAATTTGATGGATGAAATAAAAAAAGCGCAGCATTCTCTAGTTTCTCCCTTTCCAAGGGCGATTAGGAGGGATAACACAAGGGAGCGGGAGAAAAAGCAAAACACAACATCCTCTTATCCTACTTCCTGATTCAATTCCAGTTCAAATCTATACCTAGATATTCTTCAAGTCTTTGATTATAGGGTTGAAGATAATCATTTAAAGTAGAGTAAATTGATTCAGGAATCGGTGGATAAGAACCAGAATTGAATTTTTGATAATTTTTGAGTTGATATTTTGGTAAATCAAGAAATTTAAAAACCTGCTCCATAGTATTTGCCGGCTCCTGATAAAAGTCTTCGCTTTTCAAAATTAGAAACTGTTCCCTGGGAAAAATAGCCATCCATTTTTGAATAAATTCTATATACACTCCATAACTTATATAGAAAGATATATGATTCCAGTAAGCCTCTTTGAGTTTAGATTCTGACATTTTTTTCAATCTTTCCAACTGAGAATAGATAGCTTCGGATAAAGATTTATTTTCCATCTTGATTCTAACTTCATGATAATAGTGGGAAACTGCTCTATATACTGGGTTTCGTAAAATTATTATCAGCTTAATTTTAGGAAAAAAATTAAATAGTCGTGCTGGAGTATGCCGACTATTAATATAGGTAGGGGTTGCCTCTCCCGTTACAAAATTTGTTCCTTCTGGAATTAGGGGAAAATGAGCTAAATACCAATCTATTCCTTTGTCAAAATGTCTAGACCAAAAGTATATTTCCTTTTTAATGGCGGGTAAAACTTGAGGATGTTGAGTAATATAACTGTACAGAGAAGTCGTGCCACTTTTACCAGTACCAATAATCAGAAAATTAGGAGTTGCTGCTTGTTCCTGATGCCAATATTGTTTCACAAAATCAGGGTGAGATTTTAAAGTTTGTTGGTAACAAGCATTCCGATAAGAGGCGATCGCTGACTCTACTTTACTTTGTTCTGTCAGAACTTCTCCTAAGTTTAAATGCAATAAAGTAGAGTTAGGGTTCTTTTGAATAATTATACGGTAAAAACTGACTATTTCATCAAGTTTGCCAGATTGTTTTAAGTAATTCCAGAAACGACTATAAGACCAATTCATTTCTGGGTTGAGCTTAATGGCTTTGAGGAAAGCTACGCTAGCTTGTTCCCACTCTTCTATTCTGGTGAGAGCTATTCCTAAATCACAGTAATATTTAGAAGATTTTTGATTTTCTTGGACAACTTTACGACATCTTTGTACCTCTTGTTCCCATGAAACTTTTTTCTCTAAAGTTTTCTGGAGCTGACTTGTAATTTCTTGGTCATCTACCTTTAATTGCAGAGCCATATTATAAATAATTTCTGCTCCTCTACATTGCTCCTTTTTCGTCAGGGCATTTCCTAAATATAGATATAACTCTGAGTGGCGCGGTAAATTCAGCACTAATTTAGAGTTAATTATCTCTGTCTGATGATTTTGAATAGCAGAACAATAATAATTAATTATCTCCTCTAAATTACTTTGAGATATTTGTGCTAATGCTTCTCCCAATTGTTGATATATCCAAGGCATATTTTGGTTGATACTTAAGGCAGTTAAAAAGGTGAATATAGCTTGATTCCACCTTTTTAGTTTCATTAATATTTCCCCTAGATAGTTATAAGACCATGGTACATCTGGTTTGATTTCTATAGCCTGTAGATAGATATCAATTGCTGCCTCTAACTCTCCTTTGCTTTGGAAAAATTCTGCTAACTTATGATAATTTTCTCTGAGTTCTGGTTGTAGCTTAATTAAGGTTTTATAACAGGCGATCGCTTCTCCGTAAGCATCAATTTTTCTGATTTTATCTACTTCGCTTAATCTAACTAATGCCGATACTAATTGATTGTAATATAAATAATAATTAGGTTTAATTTGTGTAGCCTGACGGTAGGCGACTACAGCTTCCGACCACTTTTCAAGTTTTACTAAAGCATTACCTAAATTGTAGTAAACCACATCATCTATATTAGGGTCGATTTCGATAGCTTTGCGATAGCCAACTACAGCTTCTGACCACTTTTCAAGTTTCATTAAAACATCTGCTAAATTCTTGTGAGACAAAAATAAATCTGGTTTTAATTCAGTGGCGTTACGATAAGCGTTGACAGCTTCTTGCCATTTTTCCAATTGTATGAAAGCTGTTCCTAATTTATGATAAACCCAAGGCAAATCTGGATTTAGTTCAATCAATTTGCTGTAGGCAATAATCGCTTCATCCCATCTTTTTAATTGCAGTAATGCCTCTCCTAATTTGTAGTAAGACCAGGGAAAATTTGGATTTAATTCGGTTGCTGTCCGATATGCAATAATCGCTTCATCCCATCTTTTTAATTGCAGTAATGCCTCTCCTAATTTTTGATAAATTTCTGGTAGATTATTATTTAATTGAATTGCCTGACTATAACTTGTCACAGCTAGAGACCATTGTTGTTTTTGAGAATATAAATTACCCAAATTAATATGGGCTTCTACTAGATGGGCATTAATGGCGATCGCCTGTTGATTATTTTCTTTTTCCAAGTCCAATTCATCCATTTTTTATAAGTAGTGATACCAATCATTAAAAACTTTGCTATATTTTTGATTTTTGATTTATAAATATTATTTACCGGAGTGAATACTAGGTATGGGAGTAATTTTTTATTCTTGTCATCGTTATTTTTCCCAGCCTCCAAATATAGTGTTACTTTTTCAAAATGTTGGGTTTTAGTTCTTCAACCAAACCTACAGAATCTGGATAACACTTAAAGATATATTTGGCTTGTTAAATTACTTCTGCCAATTTCATAATTTTTTCTAGCTTCTTGACATCTACGAGAATATCTGGTTTCCACGGCTCTTTACCTGAGTTGTCATGTTCAAAATTCTCACCTATTAAGTAGTAATGTGAGAGATGACATAAACTACTAATTCGCCAATATATAGGAGTAATATATTTAGGAGAAAAAAATTCAATTACTTTTGTTCCTGAATGACAAAAGACTAGGTTTGTCAACCCAGCCCCGTGAGGTGCGATAATAAATTTAGTTTTAGCCATAATTACTGCTTGTTCTGCTATCGAAAATGATTCTAGACTCAGGCTAGTAAAAGCAAATTTTTCCAAAAAAAGAACTACTTCATCTTCATTAACAACTCTGCGCCATGAGGCGAGTTTTCTACTAATAAATATTCTTTCTCCCTGAATAGAGAATCTGCTCAAATTCTCAGGCTTTAGAAATAATTTTTTGATAAATTCACAACCCCATTTACGGCTTCTCATACCACCTTGTTTAATTGTGAATGAAGGTACTACTAATTTTTCGGCTTTGATCTGAGGATAAAATCTACTTTCAATAACTTTTTCTGAAGGAATTTGTAGTGCTTCTAATGTTTCTCGGTGGAATTTTTTGTCGCATCGGCTAAAAACAAATTTATCCACAACAGATATCCAGCCACTCCGGCGTAACAAATCCATCCTAATCACTATATCAAACATCCAATGAAAATACATAGCTCCTCCCCACTTAGCTGATAAAAATGCCACGGTACCATCTATATAATGAATTGGAGGTAATTCAGTAGAAGATATTATTAAATCTGCACAACCTGTGGAGATATCTGTCACCAACTTATGATCTGAAGTAATAACTGCACTTGTGCCTAAATCAAAACAACCTCTTCCTTGTGGCACTATAGCTACAAAGTCTTGGCCTATATTAACTTTTTGATCTCTAAAGCAGTGATGAATATTTGTATCTATTGTTTGAGTAGGTAATAGATTCTCTTGAGTTTGTGAATGAATATTTATCTGAGTAATATTTGTTTTTAGAGAACCTGAAGAAACTTCCCAATCCCCTGTTAAATTCAAAAACTTCTCTAGCCAATCTCGCGGTAATTTTTCCTGAACTCTCCAGATGTGAGCTTCTTTGTGACGACTTTGTTTTTTCAAGATATATTCAATTTTTCTGTTCACAGAAAAGTTGTTTGGTCTAATTTTTATGGCTTGAATTAAACAGGGTATAGCTTCATAAAAATTATTTTGTTGAACATAAGCATTTCCCAGTGCTTCATAGTGCCAGGTAGATTTAGGGTGAATTTCTATAGCTTTTTGATAACTGGCGATCGCTTCATTTAATAATCCTTTTTCTTGTAAAACATCTGCTAATTTTCTGTGAAATAAATGGTTATCTGCTTCTAATTCTACAGCATGACGATAAGC
>JAJEAQ010000755.1 GCA_022822685.1 Trichodesmium sp. jk18x7bins.61 | reverse complement strand
TGAATACTGGACCAAAGGTCTACACATTCTGGTCCCGCGACAGGCGACCTGAAAGCTCCGACTCTTGGAGGCAACAAGGGAAACAATACAGAGCCTTGGGTTCAAAAGATGTTTCATATGCGCGACAGGCTCAACATGTCGGCCAAGAACAAAAATGGAAAGGCCCTATTTGTGGAGATAGCTGATTCAATTCTGAAGAAATTGAGACTCACCATATAGAACCTGTGAAAGATGGTGGAAGTGACGACGCTGAAAACTTAATTCATTTGCACAGGGCGTGCCATATTCAGGTTCACTCTAAAAACCAAGTTAACAAGGCTGTTTGTGAGGCTGGAGCGGAATGATGGGAAACTGTCACGTACGGTTCAAAGGGGAGGGGAGAGAAGTGATTCTCGTTGAGCCACCTCGCCACATGAAAGCTCCGACTCTTGTCGGCCACCTGACCCGACATCCTGTTTAATTAGCAACTAGAATTCAGTCTTGATTAATTTAACTCAGATCAACTCCTAGAAATTTGTCTAGAAGTTTTGACCGCCATACATAACGTAGTAATAAACACCAGATGAGAGCTACCCAACTAATCACAACATAATCACGTGGAGTTAGTAAAGATAGTTCAAAAAATTCACGTAGAGCTGGAATAGCCAAAATTACGATATAGATCCCTAATAAGGCTAAGGCCACCAAAGTATATCGCCAGTCGCCACTATAAGTTTCTCCACCAACCCAGGCTTTTGTGGGTGGCTTCAGAAAAGGAACTAGCAACAAACCACATAAGACCATAATTGTCACCAGGGCACTACGAGGAACTAAAAAAAAGTCATTGTTAATGTCAATAGTTACACTATTTTCAAGTAATTCATGGCCATAAAATGATTCTATGACTGGTATTGCTAGATAAGTTAGATATACTCCTAAAGCTACAAGAGTTAGGGTTAAAGTGGCAGGTAAGGTAAAGTGAAGTAGCGATCGCACTAAACTACGACGGGGTAACATACCTGGTTTAGCCCATAGTGGAATACAAAAACTAGGAAACCCCACTGATATTAGAGTAACAACTGCACTGTGTTTATTCAATAGTGGGAAAGTGTTACCTACGAATCCTGTGGAAAATATCAATAGGCTGACACAGAACACCCTAATCATAAATAGTTTCAGTACATCTTGTATACCGTTACGAATGCGTTGCCCTTCTAAGAAAGTGTGGGGCAAGGAGCCAAAAGAATTTTTCAGCAAGACAATATCTGCCACGCTACGAGTAGCCTTACTACCTCCTTCCATGGCGATCGCTAAATTAGCTTCCTTTAAAGACAAAACATCATTAACTCCATCCCCAATCATTGCCACATAATGGCCTTTGCCTTTAAAACTACGGATGAGTTTTGCTTTTTGGTCAGGAGTAACACGGCCAAAAATTGTATGAGTTTCTGCTGCTTGGATAAATTGAATATCATCTAATTGGGCTAACTCAGAACCAGAGATAACTTGAAGCTCTGAAGTCAGACCAGCTTGTAAGGCCAAAGCAGCTACAGTTTGAGGATGATCTCCTGAAATCACTTTTACTTCTATTCTAGCTTTAGTGAAACCATACAGGGTTTCACTAGCTTCTGGCCTTAGTTCATCTTTAAGGCTAATAATTCCCAGAGGAATAATTTCAGTTGGAAGTTGCGGTTGTTCTAAATTATTACCTAAGTGGTTAACATTCGGGTGATAAGCAAACAATAGTACCCGGAGTCCTTGTTTTGCTAGCTCTTGGATTTGCTGACTCACTTCATTGCTCAGGGGTGTAACTTCGGCTAGTATTTCTGGAGCCCCTAGAATGTAGGTCCCAGAGCGTGAATTTTCCTCTTGACTTTCAAAGCTCATACCACTCCATTTACGAGCCGAGGTAAAAGGGACTTCAGAAATTAAAGCATGTTTATATCCTGGACATAAGTCTTCTATAGCTTCAATGGTTGGGTTTTTAGCAGTAGTACTAGCTGTGTAATCACCTAATAAACTTCGCAACTTGATTTCATTGATCCCTATTGGATATACAGCCTGTAAAAAAATGCGGTTAGTCGTTAATGTTCCAGTTTTGTCCAAGCATAAAACATCTACATTACTTAATGATTCAATGGCATTAGCTTGCTGAATCAAAACTTCTTGCCCCACCATTCTGACTGCACCCAGGGCATAAGCAAGAGTGATTGCCAAATAAAGTCCACTAGGTACTAGGCCAGCAATTACAGCAGCATATTGAACACTATCAGCAAATGTATAAAATCCAAAAAAGCAGTTAATGGCAATCAGTATCCAGAGAAAGCATGATAAAAGCAAAAAGACTCTAATTACCAAGTTAATTTCTTGTTGTAGAGGGGTGTAAATTTGGCGAAATGCTCTAGCACTAAGTGTTAGTTTATAGGCTAAACTTTCAGTCCCTACTTTTTGAGCTTCATAGTAAGCATTACCACTAACACAGAAACTACCAGAATAAACTGATTCTCCAGCTTGTTTGGGAATCTGATCTAATTCCCCAGTCAGTAATGATTCGTCTACTTCTATTTGGCCTTCTCCTACGACTTGTCCATCAACCACTATTTGATCCCCAGCATGAGCTACTAATATATCGCCAACTACGATTTGACTGGGATCAATGTTTTGCTGTTGAGTTTCTCGAATAACAGTAGCTAATGGTTTTGTTAAAAGAGCAATTTGATCTAGTTTTTGTTTAGCCCATATTTCTTGGCCAACACTAACTATAACGCCTCCTAAAATTACCACGATCACGAGGAAAGCATCACTGTATCGAGAAAGAGATATTAAAACAAGGCTAATACCTAAGAAAACAGCATTGATAAAAGTAAATAAATTTTCTTTTAATATCTGGCTATAAGACCGACTTGTGTCTAATTTGACATCATTCCCTAAGCCCGCAGCACGACGAGTGATTACCTCATTTTCTGTGAGCCCTTGAATAATTGAGGTGTTGTTAATATCTTGGGGATCGATCATGGCATTTGGACTTAAGTGTGAAGTAACTGACACCAAGGTGATCGCTTTTGGTGCAGGCTTCCTACTGCTGGGAAAATTTCCTCTACAAAGTCTTAGGGTTTTCAGGTATTGAGCTGGCTGACTCAGCGCATTTCATTTCGGCAACAACCGAAAGCAAAGATTATGTGACAAACCTCTCACTTTCCGACAGAATGCTGCACAAATAAGCATAGCACAGTCAGTATTTACATAACAGCACTATTTATAGTGGCAATATTCGGAATACTGACAATTTTTAACGCTATATGTAGCGCAAATCCGTAAGTCGTGAAAGTGAAAAGTAATGTTACTAATTTACACATGATTTATAAGTAAAGTTAAGTTTTATCAATACAGTCTTGTTTTTTGACTAAAATAGACTTTAACTTGCAAATTAACACGTAACTATTAAATCTTTTTTAACTCTGCCAGCCAATTTTTCACAGTCCCATGCAAAACCGTCTTCCAGCATAGTTAAGGTCAGGAGGATAGTAGTTTTGTGATTTTGAGGTAGTTGTTGAAATAGGAAGCTTGGCTAACAATCAAGAGCATCTGCTAATAATTTGCCTTTCATAACTCTGGGATAATGGCTCTAAAAAAGAAATGTAATTGAGATTGAAGGAAAAAGAATCAAGCTAGGGAATTAAACACTTAAATTAAATGTTGTAAATTAAGGCTTTATCTTGTAGTGTCCCTATACGAATGCAAACAAATTAATTGATTTTTGAAAAAGGAGAATATGATCGCATGGTTTCCTCATCTGAGACGAAGTTTAATCAACCTAATGACTCTATTATCGAAGAATCATTATCTGAAAAACCGATAATCAGGTAACTGCTATAGCACCTGCCTGCACTGCTACTGGTGTGTATGTGACTATCCATGGTCACTTTTATTAGCCACCAAGAGAAAATCCTTATCTAGATACAATTGAACGTCAGCCTAGTGCAGTTCCCTGCCATGATTGGAATGAACGAATTTTACACGAATGCTATCGCCCCAATGCCTTTGCCCGTGTCTTAAATGACCAAGGAGAATTGGTAGGAATCGCCAATAACTATGAATATTTGAGCTTCAATATCGGTCTAACCCTGATGAGTTGGTTGGAGAGGAATGATATGGAGGTCTATCAAAAAATTATTGAGGCGGACCGCAAAAGTTGTTAACGACTGGATGGACATGGTAATGCGATCGCCCAAGCTTATAATCATATTATCTTACCCCTAGCCAACGAACGAGATAAATACACTCAAATTCCTTGGGGTAAACAAGACTTTCGTTCTAGATTTGATCGCGAGCCCGAAGGGATGTGGTTAGCAGAAACCGCCATAGACTATCCCACTCTAGAAGCGTTAGTAGCTGAAGGGATCAAATTTATAGTCTTAGCTCCTTCCCAAGCTCAACGTTGTCGGCCTTTGCCAACCACAGAAAACCCAGATCCACAATGGATAGAAGTAGGTGGTAGTCAAATTGATCCCACTCTGCCTTATCGTTGTTTCTTGCACGGAAGCAATAGCGATCGCTCCACAGAAACCCCATACATTGACATATTTTTCTATGACGGTCCAATATCAAGAGATATGGGCTTCAATGATGTCCTCAATAGTTCTCATAACCTAGCTAGAAGAATCGGCTAAGCTGTGCGAAGAGACCATCGGCCTTCCCAATTAATCTCTGTTGCTACTGATGGTTAAACATTCGGTCATCACAAAGGTGGTACAGAGAAATGTCTTGCTTATGCTTTCTTAGGAGAATTTCCTCAGCGCAATTGGACAGTAACCAACTTTGCTCATTATCTCAGTATTAATCCTCCTACTTGGGAAATAGTCTTAAAACCAGTAACTGCATGGAGTTGTTGCCATGGTGTTGACCGTTGGCAAGATGATTGTGGTTGCGGTGGAGGTGGAGAATGGCATCAAAAATGACGTAGACCATTACGAGACTCACTCAATTGGCTACGGGATCAATTTGTAGACGTTTATGAAGACTGTGGTCGTAACTTCTTCCAAGATGTTTGGGCAGCACGAGATGAATACATTCAAGTAATTCTTGATCGCTCAATTACTAAAATTAATGATTTTCTCTCCAAACATCAAAATCACGAACTTACAGAGCCAGAAAAAGTAGATGCTTTGCATTTCTAGTAAACGCAAAGACATTCTCTATTAATGTTTACAAGTTGTGGCTGGTTTTTTGATGAAATATCACGACCAGAAGGAACGCAAATTCTACGTTATGCAGCTCTGGCAATAGAATTAGCAGGTGATGTAGCGGGAGTACAGTTAGAGAAACAATTTGTCTCACAACTTGCTTTTGCCCCCAGTAATGTAGAGTTGTTCAAAACAGGTGATGAAGTTTATCGACAATTAGTTGCTACAGCTCAAATTACTCTAGAGCAAGTAGCTGCTCACTACGGGATAAATTGTCTATTTACGACCTATACTCGAGAAGAGCGAATTTACTGTTACAATGCCAAGCAATCTGATTATCAGATGCGACATATGGGGAATCTAACTCTAGCAGTAGGTAAATTACAGTTAGTTTCAGAAATTACACTCGAATGTAAGGATTTTGTTTTTGCTGTACTGCATTTAGGAGGATGGGATTTTCATTGCTGTATTAGACCATTTACAGGTCGTCGGGCTTATACAGAATTAAAGCAAAAGTTATTTGATGCTTTGCAAGAAGCTAGTGTTGCCAATGTGATTATGAGAATGGCTGAATTATTTGGAAAACGTTCATTTAGCCTAGCAGATTTATTTGTAGAGGAACGTCAACGGATCATGCATGGGGCTACTGAGTCAGGAAACATTAAATCGTTTGGATCAGTTGTATAGTCAGGTTTACCGAGATAATTATAGCATTATGATGGCTTTCCGCCGAGATAACTTACCTGTGCCCCAGGAATTACAGGTAGCTGCTGAAGTTGCATTAGGTCATCGGTTATTGACTAGCGTGCAAGCTCTAGAAGCAGAAAGCAGTAATGGGAAATTGAGTGTTAGTCATTTGGCCGAGTTAGAAGCCCTGGCTAATGAAGTGGGGAATCAGCAATGCGGCTCTCGCAGTTTGGAAGTTAAGGAAGCTTTAGAAAGGTTAATTGTGCGATCGCTCAGGCAGATTTTGTATGAAAATGACCATGGGAATGTAGAGGAAGATATATATAGTCTAGAACGAATTATTGACTCAGGAAATCAATTAAATTTAGGCTTGTCATTAATTCCCGCTCAGGAAATTTATTTCCAATCTCTGGAACATCAAATTATACCTCTGTGTTTAGGTTGTATTCAACGGCGAAATCATACCCAGGTAGAAGCAAACGCAGGAGATACGGCATTAGAAACAACTTGGGAACTGACTCAAATTCGTAAATTATTACAACTAGGTAAGAAGTTAGCAATTGACGTTGATCAATGGTTGAATCAGTTGTACCGAAAATCCTCAACCTAATTTTATTAGTCGAAAAAGGCTTCTAGCCTTTGTACCGTAAAGAATAAGAACACGACAATACTTGCAAAAAGTCAACTTATCTTCACAATTTACAAGCCCCACCATCTAGGCGGTGGGGCTGTGAACAGACAAAGGAATATTTGTGCTTTTAGTAACTCTTAAATAAGCTACACAAAGCAACATTAATATTTAAACGATGGAAACTGGAAAATAACCAACGAGATCACCAAAAGTAAAACGATAGCCCAAGGAGCAAAAACAAGGCTTAAAAATAAACTTATTAATGCTATCCCTGCGGCTACTACTTTAACAATCTCTTCGGTAGCTTTTACATAGGTGTAAACAGCAAAAAAAGAGATGACAAGACTCATCAATGAAAATGGAATCATCACAACTACCTCAAATAATGCAGTAGTGCGTTCCTTCGGGATAGGTTTATTCTTAGTGCGAGTCGTTTCTAGTAGGAACCCCAACAGGTTAAAAGCCCGACAGGGGGTGTATGACTAGAGTCCAGCCCATGTGCCCCACACATGGCGGATAACTGAGTCAAAGAATGTAGGTGAAGCAAAAGCTAAGTCCTACCCGCTAAGGAATGCGTGAATCCCTACCAGGCCACACCGAAAGAAACCATACCCGGAATTTTAGAGTGAAGCTGGCAACAGGACTCAACCAGGGTCGAAGCGTATAGACACCCTGGAGTTAATGGGGAGTTGATACTGGTGAAGAGTACCGAACCTTCTGAAAAAGTGTCCTAAAACCATGAGTCAATACGAAAAACAAAATGACTACATAATCGGAGTAAGTCCCGCAGCATTGTTAGGAAGATTAGCTGCATTCCTGGGATGACCATGGGCAAAATGAAGGCACCTAAGTCAACAAAACAATTCTTTCTCGGAACGGAAAAAAACATTAGGCAGGTCCGCGAGTCAAAAGCTTAGGTAAACAGGGTAGAGTGAATCCCTGCCTAGTGGGTAGGATGCAATCATAAACTGGTTGCGGTTAGTCAGAACGGAAAAGTTTACGTAGAATGAATGTCAGGACATGAGTAGCAATACGCATAGTATACATTGGAGTTCATTACCGTGGAAGAAATTCCAACGGAAAATATTCCGCCTACAAAAATTAATCCGGAAAGCTGTTATGAAGCAGAGTGAAAACTCAGACTAACTAGGAGCCGAGATGAGGTGAAAGTCTCACGTCCGGTTCTGAAGTAGAGGCGCCTCAAATAATATTGAGCGTCGACTATAACTGAAGTGACGCTCCTACACGTGACCATTCCGCTTTTAGTGTAGGCTTCTGATCTCTGCTGGAGATGGTCAAAACTTCCTTCTGGGATATTCCTTGATTAGCGCGTTTTATAGTGAGGTAGCGTCATGCCCCACTTACATGCGTAGATTGTTGATTTTAGAGTGAGCATTAAGGGCTTCTTCTCTATTTATTCTAGCACATCCAACGCCTGGATTCATAAGGGGTTGTGTGCGGAATTAGTTCCACACTTTATAAACCCCATCCCACACTGAAAAATTTTCAGTATGTTGCTCTCTCCCGGAGGAAGCCAACCCAAGCTTAACCAAAATCAGGCTTGAGCTTTTTCTAGCACCTGTCAACTATGACAATGGAGTAGCATAATCCATTGCCTAGCCTAAGAAATTTTTCACAGAACAAAAAAACTACTGTATTTTATTTTCACAGCATCATCCTTGCTATATTGGGGATAGCGCGACCTGAACTGGTCAATTGAACTGAGACACCCAGTCTATGAGGGATTTCTACCCCAAACCCTTATAGAGTAACCCGTCAAAGAACGGTACGTCACATCCCCAGTAGGTAACGAAAAGGATGGAATGTAGCCTAATAGCCAAAGCCACCAGGGATTAGGTGGAATGGAGCAAGAGGGAGAAATAGAAGGATGAACATAGTCTAAGTTATTGATTAAACTGCGTGAATATAGAACAGCCAAATTATCCCTGACAGGCTATAACCAAAAAGGTAAGTGAGTGATCCTAAGGTTTTTCTTTCCTTAAGATGTAGAAACAAAACCCTCACCGCAGAAAAGATAACCATCCTTTTCTACGGGG
>JAJEAQ010000006.1 GCA_022822685.1 Trichodesmium sp. jk18x7bins.61 | reverse complement strand
ATTTTTGTCCAATTGCTGTTGTTACCAGGCAATCGTACTTGAAGCTTTCCCACCTTTCCGAGAGTGACAAAAGGGAATTATACCAATTTGATCAATGTTTGTTACAAATGAGTGCTTATAACTCTACTTCCAGAAAGGCTTTTCCGTTGCAGGGATTCTTCAAAATGGTATACACTTCGTCAAGATATTTCCCCATATCCTCCACACCCTTCTGAGTCTAGTTATGAAATGGCTTTTAACCAAAGTCTGTGTATTGCGCAAATAGAAACTCTTATAAATTTCTCGTCTAGGATTTTTATTATGTCTATTCTTGTTGATCTTGAGAATATAATTTTACTAGCTTGCCTCACAGTGTTTTCAGGTTGTCAACAACCTATTGTTAGAGCAGTTAGTTACAAAATTAATCCTGTAAACAATCATTTAATCACTCAGAATGATCAACCAATAGCACCGGAGTTTGAGGAAATTTTACCGATCATCAAATCACAAACTCAAGTACCAATTTTGCTTCCTAGTAAATTGTTAATTACAGATACAGATCAAAAGATTTATATTGATGGCGAAGGTAATAGTATCGGGTATAAAATTACTTTAGGTTTTGCAGAAAATTGCACTGCTGGTGCTTGTTCAATTGGTTATTTCAGTGCAGAAAAGGCAGGCCTACCTTTAGCCGATGAATTTAGTAGAGAATTGAGTTTAGTACAAGACATTAAAGGATATTTTAGACCTTTAACTTGTGCTGCATCTTGTGCGCCTTCTATTATAGGATGGGAATACAAAGGAGTATTTTATCGTATTACTTTAAAAGGTGTTGGTCAGAGTCCAGAAATTGAGGGGGAAACTTTGGCAAAAATGGCTAATTCAGCAATTGAAGCAGGAGCTAGATAGTTTGCTAGAGGAGCAGAAATAGTGGGTTATTCCTGGAATAGTTAATCAGGCTCTATTCGAAATTCCCATATTACTCTAGATAGGTAAGTCAAAAAAATTACTAATGAAACAACTTAGTCTATTTCCTGAATGGGAAGAAAAATCATCAGAAAAATCTACAAATAGTTGCGATGAGCGACAGCGTGTAGAAGCGAAGTTTTCAAATTTGATGCAAGAAGAATTAAGATTAGGCAAACTTGTGTCTTATGTCGGTAATAAATCTTTGCCAATTTTAGGCTTATATCGATATAAAGAAGCATTTGCATTCTCATTTGTTGAAGAATTTATTAAACGCTTTCGACTTACAGATCAGGATCTAATATTTGAGCCTTTTTGTGGTATGGGAACAACTGCATTTACTGCAATGCAAGCTAATATTCAAGCTGTGGCAATTGATCAACTGCCAGTTGCAGCTTTTGTAGCTAAAACAATACCTTTATTCTGGCGAGTAGAACCCTCTGAACTTTTCCATAGTTTTGAGGTATTGAAAGGGCAATTACATAAATTTGAACCTGCTGAAGTTGCATTAGATGTAGCAATTATGAAAAAAGCCTTTTCATCAGAGATTTTAACAGAACTCAGACAATGGAAAAGTGCAATAGAAACTTTATCTAATCCACTAAAGGATATTTTTTTGATGTTGTTTTTATCAATTTTAGAACCTTGTAGTTATACAGCTAAAGATGGACAATTTTTAAGAATAAAACGGGATAAAAAAATTTATAGCCCCACAGAAATGCTACAACAGAAAATATATCAAGCTAGACAAGATATTCTACATATTCGCAGCTTGTGGGGAAATAAGAAACGCAAATTACCTGACATCCAATTAGTTGATGCTCGTGACTTAAAAAATATTAAATTTCCCCGAAAACCCACTGCTATAATTACCTCACCACCTTACCCTAACCGTTATGATTATACTCGTATTTATTCCTTAGAACTTTGCTTTAACTTTGTCAAAAATTTTGAAGAGTTAAAGGCGCTGCGTTTTAGTGTTTTGCGCTCTCATATAGAATCAAAAATTCAGGATAATGATGCTCCAAATCACCCAGTAATTGCTGAGGTAGTAGATATTCTAAAACAGCAAAGTAAAACTTTAAATAATCCTCGTATTCCTAATATGTTAGTAGGATATTTTGTTGATATGAGCCTGGTAATACAGGAGTGGTATAGGGTATTAGCATCAGGTGCTAAAATTGCAATGGTAGTTGATAATGTTAGGTTTGCTGGTGAGTTAGTACCTGTAGATTTAGTATTGTCTGAAATGGCCGAAAAGGTAGGTTTTAAAGTTAAGGAAATTATTATAGCTCGTTACAAGGGTAATAGTTCACAGCAAATGGGCAAATATGGCAGAATTCCGATGCGTGAAAGTATTGTTGTATGGCAAAAAATTTGAAGGTATAAGTTGTGGTAGATAATGATAAAAAAAAGCTTGGATGTTAGATCAGCTTGCTAAAAGTGCATTTTTTCATCAAAAGCTGCACGAATGGGGAATCTTGGAAATTCAAGATCAAATAGATGGAGTCAAAGGTGAAATTTTAGAGTGGAATTTACAATATTTAGGTATTTCTCAAACTGCATGGAATAGAATAATTCATCAAGGAATTAAACCTGTAATTGTTTTTGTTCATCCCCAAGTTTTAATTAGAATAGTGCGTTCTGTTGGTTACTATCGAATGTTAGCGATGGTTTCTCAAAAGTCTATGAATCAAATTGGACTACCAATTATTCGTTATGAACATGGTAGTAGTTTAACTGATGAATCAATTGCCACAGAAATTGCTCAACATTTGAACAAAATCATTAGTCATCTTGTTGAAGGGGATGAACATATAGACTCTCGTGAATTTAATATTTGGAGAGGTATGGCTGCAGGTACTCAGGCTCAAGGTTCGTGGCAAAATCTCAAAGGAGATAAGATTGAAATTGTAATTAGAGAACTATTAGAAAGAAGGTTAAATCAAAAAAGATTGGTCATTGATGGGAATACTGATGATTCTACTATAAATTTGCTTGATGGTAGAGTGATTGCGTTTGCAGATGAACCAGATGTAGTAATTTATAAAGATGAAGGAATTATAGCTGCTGTTGAAATTAAGGGAGGTATTGATAAAGCTGGTATTTTGGAGAGAATTGGTGCTGCAATTAAAAGTTTAAGCCGAGCTAAAAACAGAAATCCTCAATCAGTAACAGTTTTGATTCTACAAGGTGTTTCTTTAACTTTACAGGGAATAGGTGATCTGAATAATCATCAACTTATTGTGAATCACTGGTTTACTATTGAAGAAGTATTGGAAAGCAGCCAAAAGCAGGAAAAGCTTTTTGTACTACTAGGTGTTTAATTATTGTATTTAGACATTGCTATCATTAAATTGCTTGAGCCATTTGTAAATTGAACTAATACTGTCAGGGTTATTTTTACGATTTCTATAACTCTCTCAGACTCTAATTTTTCAGCTATTTCTTTATATTTAAACCCCTGCTGATATAGCCTCTAAAGTTCTTTTTTTATGAAAGCTGACAGAGTTATATTGTGAAGTTTGTGGTTGATTTATCTGATTGGATTGAGACTCTCCAATCAGGCTGATAACTTTCCCTCTGAAATTATTGGCTTTTCTGGCTCATCTTCAGGATTAGAAGAATCAAGCCATTCCTCAATCACCATTCTACAAATCTCTATGATTGATTTTCCGCCTTGGACATTTTCATAAAATCTAAATGCACAACAGCTTATATGGAGTGCCTTGTCGCAACTACAAACAAAGACTTTTCTTTCAATTTATCCAGGCTGTGAGATAATACTTTCAATTATATATAGCAAGGAGATTTAATTATGACACAAGGCAATTTATGGATTCCGATAGCAGTTCTTGTGATAGGCTTTGTTGCAGCCGGTTACTATCGATTCAATTGCCTGGTATAATTTTAAACGCCCTCCTGCTTGGGAAGATATCAAACGCCCTGACTATGTTTCTAAAGTTGGTGAG
>JAJEAQ010000462.1 GCA_022822685.1 Trichodesmium sp. jk18x7bins.61 | reverse complement strand
CATTTCTAGTTTTAAAAGCTTCATAATGACGAGTTATCGTCTCTTGAAACTGAGGGCAACCAGACTTAGTTTTTTCACTCAAAAATAGCAATCCACCAGGAATTAAACCTTGATAAATTGCCAATAATAATTTTTGCCTTTGGGGTATAGATAAAAACTGTAAGGTGTAGTTCATAACCACTACACTACTATTTTCAAAAGAAAAATTATCAGCACTTTCACAAATTAATTCTACCTGATGGAGTTGTTGTACTTGAGTTAATTTTTCTCTAGCTTGAGCTAGCATATCTGGAGAATTATCAATTCCTACTAAAATTGCTGGTTGTTTGAGAAATCTCCCTAATAATTCCAGAAATGTACCTGTAGAACAGCCAACATCAATAATCCGCGTTTTGGGTTGATAATATGCCCG
Organism: Trichodesmium sp. jk18x7bins.61; assembly: GCA_022822685.1. GTDB lineage: Bacteria > Cyanobacteriota > Cyanobacteriia > Cyanobacteriales > Microcoleaceae > JAJEAQ01. The sequence continues at coordinate 2,261 of JAJEAQ010000462.1, read as the reverse complement.
TGTCCAATGTACTGCACCTGCTACAACTTCTCGATATAAAGGTACTGAACGAGATACCATATCATCAAAAACTTTAACTACTTGAGCATTAAATACAAAGGGTTTCGGCCATGGTGCTTTTTCAAATATTTCATCTTTTTCTGAGCTTAAATATAGTTCTGTTTCTAGTGATTCAGTCATATTTTTATCAAGGGGAAAGCAGCCAGTTAATATTTGAGGTAAAAGTCTTTAATTAAGGTAATAAATTCTGATGTGTATAGATATTGTTTGGCTTCGAGAATTATAGTATTTTCTGGCTCTGGTAATTTGTGTTGACTCAGTTCCATCAAAATTCTCTTAATTGGAATTGTAGGCCGAGGTTTGACATACAGTTTTTTCTGACAAAATAAACCAATACATTCAGCTTTTTCTTGAAAAATTTTAGCTTGTTCTACAGGATAAATTACAGCTAATCTACCTGTTTTAGATAAAAGTTTAGTTGCGGCTTTTAATAAGTCAGCTTGTGCAAGAAAGTCAGTATGTCTAGCAACTGTTCTTGTCTGTTTTGCTGCTTTAGAAGCATTTTCAAAGAAAGGTGGATTTGATATGATTAAATCATACTTTTTGTAGCAAGTCTCTGCATACTCCTGAATGGAACAATGATAAATTGAAATGTTTTCCTGCCTGGGCGATCGCTCCACATTTTCCTTAGCTTGAATAGATGAGTCAGCATCAATTTCTACAGCATCAATTTCTGCCTGCGATCGCTGTGCCAACATTAAAGCAATTAAACCCGTACCTGTACCGATATCCAAAATTTTTTTAGCCTCATAAATATCTACCCATGCTCCTAATAAGGTCCCATCAGTACCCACTTTCATTGCACATCTGTCTTGTAGAATAGTAAACTGTTTAAACCGAAATTGATTTCCTCCCATATCCTGATTATTATAGTTTTGATGTAAATAGCGATCGCTCGCCTCCGACTCAAAGTTCAAGTATAGATATTACCACAATTCTCTATTTAATTTAACCTACCTACTTAATCATTGCATTAGCGATCGCTGAGCTCCGTCACAGTCATATTACTATAAAAATTGACTTTCTTCCTGCCAGTAAATTACCTTAAATTTAGCATAATTAAGATGAGTTTTGGCTCTGATTAACTTGCTGTAAAACATAATTATAGACTGGTTCAATTTCTCGAAAATATTCAGCTTCATTACCATGATTTAACACAAAGAATAAAGTTAAACATTTTTTAACTTCATCCTCTGATTCTAAATTATCATTACCTACTACAACTTTTACTGGATGATTGGGAAATTGAACATTTGTCAATGCAGCAATTTGACTAAAAATAGTCAATAACCTTTCATATTCCTGAGCATCGCGGGGTAGAACTGCTACATATCTCGGCCTCATTGGGACATCTGTTGTAGAAAAATGACCTTGACAACTGGAATAAGTTATGCAATTTAATTTGAGAATTAAAGCAATAATTAAATCTCTGATTCCCAGTTCAATTGACCTCTTGAAATAACGATGATATTTAGTAAAAACTGGTGAATCACAACAGACTGCAGTGCCGTTGCTATTAATATTACCCTGAGGACTCTCTTTGAATACGTCAAATTCAGTTACTTCGACAAATCTATCTTCCCAAGTATTAACAAAAGATTTTAGATTACTAAATTCAGTCATACTTCACAATTTTCCCTAATCTCGTAATTACCCTTGGCTTTTATTGATCTTAAAGGCAACAGGCAAAAAGCGCCGATACCCCGCGTCAGAGGAGGGGGCTTACAGGATGGGGATGCAGGTAACGTGGAGCAACATGAAAAGCAAAAGGCACACCACTAATTAAAAAAATATAGTGGAGGACTCAAACCCTTTTCTCATCTACTTTTGCCTGTTGTTTATCCCGAATGGAGTTGAACAAACTAAAACAAATTGAACTGAATCTATTTTAGTCAATTCTCAAACTATTTAGTTATCTTTGAGAGAGGCAAAACTTACAGCCTATTCCTGGTTTACGAAATACAGTAGTAGGAGTTTAGAGGTTATTTGTCACGCCTCAGATTCAATTCTGGCGTAGGATGGGTGAGGGGCCAATATTTCCTTGTACTCATCAGAATTTTAATTGTCCGCCGTAACCCATCAGAATTAAACATTCTAGCTATCTTAATATTTAGTTGACAAACAGTCTCTTATAAAATAGTTTTTAAAGTGTTTAGTATTCACGAAATTCCGAACTACTAAAATTAATGCACCACATTTAT
>JAJEAQ010000626.1 GCA_022822685.1 Trichodesmium sp. jk18x7bins.61 | reverse complement strand
TTTCCAGCCCATGACCAATCAAGATTATAACCCCTTTTACAAATATAGCTATATAAGATATTGTATTGAATTTTAACCAGAAATTAAAGTTATTAACAAGAATATGATTAAGGTAGTTAATTTTTCAATTTACTCTCAGAGATTGTTTATAAAGCAAATATCAAGACAGTTAGAATCTTGAATTTTTGTGGGTGATGGCGGATACCTAAAATCTTGGTGATGCTCAGGAGATATTTCCGCTTCACCTACCCTAGGCAAGAATTTAATCTGAGGCGTGACAAACAGTTTCTCAAAACTATTGTTTTATTAAGTGAATATCAATTATGTTTAATGATTCTGATTCTATAGAACTACAACCTCTCGAAAGTGACGAATTTCTCCCTCCTATGAGTCGTTGGAGTACAATTGGGGGAATGTTCTTAGTGGGAACATTTGCAGCAGCTATTGCCATGATGAGTATAGTTAAGTATAATCCAGCTGTGAGAACTGAAGCAATTGCTAGGCCAACAGGAGATATAAGAATTGTTCAGGCACTTACAGAAGGAAAAGTTCAAAGTATAGAGGTGAATGAAAATCAAGTTGTTAATATCGGAGATGCGATCGCACGCATAGATGAATCAGCTCTGAATCGCAAAAAAAATCAACTACAAGAAAAAATTAAACAGTGTGAGTTAGAATTAGAACAGATAAATCAACAAATTTCTGCTCTAGAAGTTCAAATCTTAGCTACTGCTAAACCTGAGATTTTTCAGCAATCCCAATCAATGACAGTAAAAAATAATTCGATAGATAATTCATTGATTGAATCAGCAATCTTAGATTTATCACAATATTTGCCTACAGTTGCTCAACAGTTTGCAAAAGATAGACGCCAATTGATTGTGAAGCGAACAGAATTAATTAAAGATTTAACTACTGGTAACAGAGAACTCGAACAGGTGGAGATTAAGCTTGATAATAGTGTGATTCTGGCTCCTACAAATGGGACTATATTTCAGTTATCTTTACGTAATCCTGGACAAACTGTCGATTCAGGAGCAGCGATCGCTCAAATTGTTCCTACTGATGCACCTTTAGTATTTAAAGCTAGGGTGACATCTGCAGACATTGCTAGGGTGAAAGTAGGTCAACCTGTACAAATTCGGGTTTCAGCTTATCCATTCCCTGATTATGGTATCCTCAAAGGAACTCTCGGCTCAATTTCCCCTGATGCTATTACCCAAGACTGGCTTCAAGAAGCTTATTATGAGGTGACTATAGAACCAGAAAAACCTTATTTAGTTAGGGGCGATCGTCAATATCTGATTCAACCAGGGATGGAAGGCCGAGCTGATATTATTTCCTCAGAAGAGACTGTATTAACTTTTGTGCTCAGAAAGGCCAGACTTTTGACTGATTTTTAGAAAAAGTACAGCAAGAGAAGTTTTACTTAATCTCGGCGGGGGGTGAAGTTCAAAATCTGATTTTTGTGATAGTATTTATATTAGGATTAGAAATCAAAGATAGCTTCAAGTATTTCAGGATGTCTTTGCTTTCTATCACATTACTTACTTTTCTGCAAGTAGAGAAGTGAGCAAAAGCTAAATATAATAAATAAATCTCACAATATAAGTCTTGAGCATTTAGTTTTACTTATAGTAGCTTGCCAAAAGTCAGTGTGCTACACTATAAACAAATAAAGTGCATTCCTCAAGGGCACGAAAAATCCACGAATCGGTAAAAGTGAGAATGAGGAAGTAGCTTTTGTAGGAGAATTTTAAAAAATTAAGAGGTAATATGAGCCAACAGGTTATACACCCGATGGACAGGTTTCAGCGTCAGGTGAATTCCCTTGTCAAATCTAATATAATTAAGCCAACAGATAATATCTGGAAAATAGCCCTGCTGTTTGGGGAGAAATGGCCTTACTGGAAAAAAGAACTGCAAGAGTTTGGTTTTTCTATGCAAGATCCAATTAGTGAAATATTAGCTGTAGAGGCTTGGGAAGAAGATTAGCTGAATCAGTTCCCGATCAGACAAGATTGATTAGAGACTCAAAAATAAAGAAGTAGTTGGTGTAAACTTAGAGGTTCAGGATCTCGCTACATTGCTAACTGGAACAGTGATTGAAGGTGCGAAGTCAAATCGTAAATTTGAATCAAAATTCTTTCGTCTGCAATGATTCAACAGATATAAAGTTATTGTTTTTTTAACTTAAAAATACTGCAGGTAGCAATAGCCTCGTTACATAGAAAGGTAGCTAACATCTGCAAAGATGTTTGATATCATGTCGGCTTGAATGCTGAGCATAAAAAATGGGATTCCGTAGGTTTGGTTGAGGCCTGAAACCCAATATCATCGGGGTTTTTGTTAGGGTATTTGCTGTTTCCTCCTTGTCAATAATTTCAGGATGGTTCTACATCACTGATGGCAATGGCAATATGTTAAACACACTTATTGAGTGCTTCTGCTAGTTCTGACGCGGTTTGATAGCGATCGCCTGGTAATGGTTGTGTAACTTTTTCGATCACTTCCCTTAATTGTGGTGTAATAGTGGGAACGCTTTCAATATAAAACCGATAACCATTGCCACGATTATCATAAAAGTGCATTGGGCTTTGACTCGTGAGCAAAAAGATCAGAGTTGCGCCTACCGCATACAAATCAGATTGAGTTAATGGTTGCCCACGATCTTGTTCGGGGGCACTATAGCCCTCTGCACCAATGCGCGTACCTAAGGGTGTTCCGATTTCCTTGACTGCTCCAAAATCCAAAATCACTACCTGATTATCGCGACGGCGTACTAGAAGATTGGCAGGTTTAATATCTCGATGAATCAGTGGAGGTTCTTGTGAGTGAATATATTCTAGTACCTCACAAGTTTGAATCATCCATTCTATGGCTTGGTTTGGCAAAACTGGTCCTTGCAAAGAAATTCGTTTCTCCAAATCCTGACCATGAATCATTTCCATTGCTAAATATTTCTTATCTGCTTCCACAAAAAAGTCGAAAAATTTAGGTACTCCTGGATGGTTTAATGATTTGAGAGCTCTAGCTTCTCGTTCAAATAATTCCTGAGCCTTACGGATTTGAGCCATATCGGCGTTCATTTCCTTCAATACCACTAACGCAGCAGCAGGGGAAGTTTCTTTTCCGTGCAATATATGTTTCTGTCGATCCCATGCTAAATAGGTAGTACCCATGCCACCTTGGCCTAATATTCGTAGGACATGATACTGACGGATAGTGCGCTCAACTTTAACTGGTTTTCCACAATAGATACAGAATAAGTTTCCCGGTGGGTTATCACCAGCGCGGGGACAACAGAGCTGAGAAACATTGATCACAAATTGAGCTTGAGCTTGAGCTTGAAATCTGAATATTGGTCCTCCTCTGGCTAACTGAATCAGAGAGCCATCAGAAACAATTCCCTGAGACATCAAAACTCCATTGACAAAAGTTCCATTTGTTCCCTGACTAACTAAGCGCCAAATATTGCTAGATTTGGATTTGGCTATTTTGTGTAGCTCTAGATGATATCGTGAAACTAAACTATCAGATAAAACAATATGATTATCTGGAGAGCGACCAATCTTGATGACTAATTCACTCTGAAACTCCCAATTCTTTAAAGGAGTATTTTGTTGAGGCTCAAGGAGGGTTAACCTAATCACAGTTTGTGTTTGAATTTCCAAATTTTTTGAAAACCAAAGTTAATCTAATTTTGTTGTGGTTTCACTAAAACACGAATCACAATTGCCGTGATATTATCATGACCATTACACTGATTTGCCAGATCGATTAACTGATTTACACCTTGTTCTAAATTAGCTTTTTTGTCTAAAAGTGGTTCTAGATATGTTTTTCCATAGTTTTCGAGTAGTTGATTATCTGTTAAACCATCAGATGCTAAAATCAATAGACTATCCTCATCAAGCTCCAAAAATTCCACGTCAGGTCTGACAAAATCTTGATCGCGTGGCCCCAAAGCTTGAGTTAATTGATAAGCATCCGGGCGACCATAAGCTATTTCTGGTTCAACTCCTCGATTAATTTCTCTTTGCCCAACTTCATGGTCTAGAGTTATTTGTTCTAAGCCTTGTTGGCGAGAGAAACGATACAAACGACTATCTCCCACATGGGCTACAGCTATTGTTGTATCGTAAATCATCACCATCACTAAAGTAGTACCCATTCGATTACTGCCAGAGCGTACTTCTTGTTGATTAATGTCGTAGATTACCTCGTTTGCCTGGAAAACTGCCTCACGAATTTTTTCCTCTGAAGGTAAACCTACTAACCAACTAGCTTCAGCTTGAAAGAATTGTTTAATAGTATCTACTGCTAATTGACTAGCTACTTCTCCACTGGCATGGCCTCCCATACCATCGCACAATATATAAAGTCCTTTAGCTTGAACAATTCTTTCTGTTGGTGTTTCTTGACTTTCTATGTAAGTTTGAATACCAAAAGAATCTTCATTATGGTCTCTTTGAGAGCCGACATCACTTTTACCCACACTTTCCAAACTTACTAATTGCATGGGTAATAGTTCCGTTTCTTGAGTCTCTATATGATCTACTCTTTGTGAGATAGACTCATCTCTTTGCCAAATTGTAGATGCAGATGTAGGAGGTGGTTGAGGTTGTAAATTTTCTTGAGTAGCCATGAGCTGCGATCGCAATTGTTCAATATTTTTTATTTTGCCATCTCGCCAATCCTGAAATAAAGCTGTTATCCAATCAAACTGTGTACGTTGGGATTGCTCAAACAACGATTGCCAGAATTGCATTAAATCTTCGATACTTTCTGTCTCACCAGGTTTTGAGTACAGGTGTTGCAATTTAAAATAATTATTATCTACTGGATTTACCCGTATATTTTCATGTTCCACTATACTTTGACAACAATGCCATGGTGACAATGCTACCCACAGTTCTGTCATTTGTTGCAACCATGACAAAATATGTAGTTGGGAAAGGTGTTCGCTGCCCCAAAGAACGACTAATCGTGGCCAACTACTATAATCTTCTAAAAGCAGGATTTCTTGATTTTGAGACCTCCAACTATCATGAATCCCTGGTAAATTTTGTGAGAGTTTTTTATGCAGAGCTACATAGGGTTGAGCAATTATGGGAATAATCAAAGCTTCCATTTCTTTTGCTTCTCCCTGTTGGTTTGATAAAGGTGATTGAGTGTCTTGATTTTGGCCAAGTGATAATTCATTAGCTTCAGCAACTGGTGTTTTCAATTGACCAGAGTTATTTCGCAACCAAGCTTTCAGAGGAGTTTCCTGTAGTGGGTTACAGTCTAATACCTGTATAACTAATGTTGCACCAGGGTGAGTAGGGGGCATATTTTCCAACAGTTCGTAGCGCTGTTGGGAGTCTAAATATTTTGCTGAAGTAGTTGAGATAATTTCTGTATTTTCTACTTCAGAGATTGGGTTGAGGATATCTGTAGTTCTGAATTCTCGATGATCTGACTCCTCCAAATTTGGGAATCGATTGTCAACTTCAACTATTATTTCTGGTAGAGTATCCTCTGATTCTACATTGACTTCAGATGCAACCACACTATCAGCAGTTTCTTGGGCAACTTCTATTTCTTTCTCCGAATTTTGGGAGGATTCTAAAATCTCTTCCGATTCTTCTGTAATGATATCTGCTGCGGACTCTGCTGAATCTTTGGCCTGGTGACTTGCGCCTGTCATTACTTCTTCTTGCCTCACTGACTCAAGATTAATTTCAGGTGCTGTGTCAGAAGTAACTTCTGTTTGAGCAACAATAATGGCCTTCCATACTTGACCTGTATTAGCACCACAGTTGTAACATTGTTGAGCGCTTAAAGGTACTTGTGACCCACATTCATCACAATTTTTATGGGTTAGAGATGTACCACATTTTTGACAATACTTATTATCGTTAGGATTTTCAAACTCACATTCGGGACAGATGAGCATAATCAGGGCAGTTATGGATCACAACTTAATTATTTTAGAGCAACTAGAACGGAATAGAGCTATCTGTATATTCTAAAATTGTTTGGGCTGCAATCGCTTCTATTGTTTTTAAAGGCACTTCACAGAAGTATTTTTGCCGAAATTGTTCTTCTGATACTGCTGCTAGAAACTTGTCCACCATTTGCAATAATGTTTCTGATTTTGGGTTTTTGGTTTGATTTGGGATGATGTAAAAAGCTCCATCTTTATACTTGACATTAAAGCCTAAATATTGTACGTGCTGGAAGCATAATCTGAGTGTGGTATTACCAATACCTAATTTTTCTAAGAGTTGATAACGGGTGACTGGTTTGCCTGTACGACTTAGATATTTGACAATACCTAGAAGTTGCTGCCAGACTTCTGTGGGTGGCATGATTGGAGGTGGCGAGTAGGCGAGCGCTAACTTCTTTTGTTTATCTATAGCTCGCAGGAACCAGAGCCGCAAATCATTCCAACAAGTTGGACATTCTATGAGCAAAATCAAGTCTTTTTGACTATTGGATATTTGCAAATTATCCTCCGAAACTGAAAGGGAGTCGGGAATCATCCCCACCGTCATAAGGTTAAATACCCCACCGTCTACAGGGTGATTCAATTGGTTAGGGTTTGAATGCCCATATTTTTGGCCTTGGTTCCCAATCCCCGATTCCCGATTCCTTTCTTCAAGGCTATTAGTTGCTATTTCCTGCTCTGCCCATCTCTGATCTTCATTTATACTCCTAGCTTTGTAACTATTCCGCCAGTCTAATATCCAATCTACAGGCTGAGATGTTTTGACTATAATATTTTGCTGACAAGGCTGTAAATCAATCAGTCGGAGTTCATAACGTTTTTCATAGGTATTAAAGTCTAGCTCTACTAGAGCATCACATCTTTCGTTTTCTTTGGGAATCTCATCTTTGTAATGGCCCCACCAAACACCAGGAAATCCTGTATCTGTAGATTCATCCCAAATTGAAAAATCGGTTTTGATATACTGAACCTTTTTTCCACGTAAATCTTTTTGATTTCTATGCCAGGGGTTGGTAAACCAGCAATTTTTGATCAATAATTTGGGAGTAGGGTTGCCCATACCACAGGGTTCTAAAAGTTTGAGTTCTTGAAATAAATCTCTACCCAATTCAGAAACTGTCACGATTAAATCTATGACATTTGGGGTCAAATTAATCACTTCCCCGAAAGTTTGCCCCAATAGTTGATTAATCCCATCTGTAAATATAGGAATATTTTTCACTGGCAAACTTAGGCCAGCAGCGAAAGGGTGGCCGCCAAATCTATGTAGTAAGTGTGACTGATTTTTAACCAACTGGTAGAGGTCAATTTCACCAATGGAGCGGGCAGAGCCACGAGCTAATAATTTTTCTTCAGAGGTATTAATTGTTTCAGTCTCTACAGTTAGTAGAATAGTCGGGCGATTATACTCTTGAGCTATTTGGCCTGCAACTAATCCCAAAACGCCTAAAGGCCATTGAGGGTCTTTGAGTACAATGACACGAGTAGTAGAAAGGTCTAGTTTGGTCAATTTTTGGGTGACATCCTGAGCGACTTCTTTTTGTAGGGATTTGCGCCGAGAATTGGCCAGCTCTGTTTCTGTGGCCAGTTGGTGACAAAGAGCACGATCGCGACTGGTTAAAAGTTCCACACAAAAGCTCCCATCTCCCTTAATTCTACTCACAGCATTAATCCTGGGGCCAATACCAAAAGAAATATCTGTGGGGCGATCGCCTGTTTTTCTACACAATTCTAATAATTTAGCGACTCCAGGTCTAGTTGTTTTTTGCAGTTGTGTACTTAATTTTTCAATACCTATTTGTGCTAAATAACGACATTCACCTGTTAACTGAACTAAATCAGCAATTAAACCAATAGCTACTAAGTCTAATAATTCTGTTAAAGGCAGTTGAGGAATTTCTGGTTGAGTTAAATAAAGTGCTTCTATTAATTTATAAGCTACTCCAACTCCAGACAGATGGTATAGAGGATGAGTGGGAGGAAAGTAGCGGGGATTAATAATAGCTAATAATGGTGGACGTTCGGAGGGAAGAGTATGGTGGTCTGTGACAATTATATCTATTCCGAGGTGATTAGCATATTCTATTTCAGCAATATTTGTACTACCAGTATCGCAGGTAATTATTAAACTATAATCCTGTTTTGATAACTCTTCAATTCCGGAAAAGTTTAAGCCATGAGATTCTGTCAATCTATTAGGAATATAGTAAGTTAATTGATGATTTTTCTGAAAAAATTCCCCTAAACCATCCCAGAGTAAAGAAGTTGAGGTAATACCATCAGCATCAAAATCACCCCATATAGCAACCTTTTCTTGATTATTTTTGGCAGAAATTATTCTTTCTATGGCGTGATGAATTTCTGATCCAAATTCAAAAGGGCTAGCAGATTTATATTGTTTTGGATTTAAAAAACCTGCTAAAGCTTGAACATCCTTAATGTCACGCTGCCATAATAATTGTGCGATATATTTTCCTGATAATTTTGGCGCATAATTCTTGACAGACTCAATGAATGAATCAGGCAAATTATCAGAGGCAGGCAGTTGCCAGTAAAATTGTGCTTCAGGCATCTTTAGCAATTATTTTTTAAATTGTTTGTCAAACTCAGATTAAATTCTAGCGTAGGGTGGGTGAGGGGTCGATATCTCCAGGGGAGCATCAGAATTGTACTTTTCCGCAGGCTGTCAGCATAATTCAAAACTCTAATTATCTTAATATTTACTTGACAAACAGTTTATTAGAGGATGAGATTTGTGGAGACTAATAAAGTCCTGATTTTAGAAGCAGATGAAAACTTCTTTTGCTCAATCCTACAAACGATAAAGAGCAAAACATCAGTATGCTAGAGGGGATCTATAAATAAAATATTAACCCTTGATGTAGGGTGGGTTAGGTGGGAATAATTCCACACTAATGATAGCAGATTTTATAATCCGCCGTAACCCACCGAAGATTGGCTATTTGATGTTGTTTTTAGATTTTTTTACAGATATCTTCTAACCTTTTAAAGATTTATATTCTTCCCAAATTTTTTCTGGTGAATAATATTCGTTTAAAAGCTCATAATCTTTAGCATAAAAATTAATTAATTTTTCCATAGATTTTTCTGATAATTCCGCTAATGATATTTTTCTGCCTCTAGTATTAAGTCTGGGTAATTTCACTTCAAATCCCGTAACTTCAGATAGCTTTTCACCTAGTTCCCACAAACGTTCAACTTGAAATATGCGGTCAAATCCTTTAATTTGATTACCCATAAAGGCATACTGTGGTTTGATGTGATCCTTCCAAACAGTAGACATTTCTAAATATAATTCTAAGTTGTGAATTAACCAATTAATCTCAGGATTAACTCCCAAATTAGTAATCGATAGATACTGACTGGTTGTTAATTCAGACCTTTCAAATATTCTGGCGTGTAAAATTTTATTAGAAAAAGCAGATAAGAAACGTTTAATTGGTTCTCTGACTACAACAAACTTAAAATAATTAGCTGCTAGGTTTTCTATTTTGACTCGGCGTACTCTATAAGCTTGATGTTTGGGCATACTAATTATTTTAGACTCATCTTTCCGAACATTTTCTAGCCATTTCATAGTTGTTCTTACTGTAGTACAAGCGCACTTAGGAATAACAGCATAAGCGATTTTGTACTTATCAGACAACATAACCCCTAGCATAATTTGTTTTTCAAATTTTTCTAGGTTTTCACAAGCTATCAAAACACCAAAATTTTTATCAGCAGTTTGAGGGTTAGCTTTCAATACTTGTTGATAATGCTCTAGTGCCTGTTGTTTATTTCCTTGCAATTCTAAAATAGATGTCATAATTTTTTGACTGTGGTATTCACTACCAAAATGAGTTCGAGCTTGATGAGCAATTTCCCGAGTTTGTTTTGGCAAACCTTGTTTAACCAGTAGACTTGATAACTGTTGATAAATTCCTAATTTGTGGCATCCACTATTTATTAATTGCTGACACCTAGATATAGACCATTCTATTAAAGTAGCGCCTAACAAAGCCAAAGCTAAATTTAATTTAATTGCATGTCTATAGTTAGCAAAAGCTGCCTCTTTTTGACCTAGTTTAACTAAAGCATGACCAAATTTTATGTAGACATCTTGTTTGTAAACAGATTTTTTTACATCAATGCCGTTAAGAGGGAAATCTCCATTAATTAAATCTGCTTCTACTGCTTCCTTTGCTAATTCTAAACTGCCATATTTTTCTAGTAATTTAGTTTTGATTTCCTCTTCCTGTTCTGAAAAAATTATATCTATATGTTCTGGATAGTCAGGAATGAATTCCTCTACAAGATCATCCACTAAATTCAGATAGATATCTATAGCAGCACAAAAATTAGCTTGAGTACATAATTCGTCACCTTGCTTTAGGCACAAATTATCACCACCTAATTTTTGGATAATTAATTTCCTAAAAGTACAAACTAATATTTCCCCAGAAAATACCTCTAAAGAATGGTCATCTAACATTCTCTGAACAACTATGCCCGTAATACCAGTAGTAGTAAAAGAGTTTCTGCGATCAACCAAAGTTTTACAAAAACTATAGATAGTTTCTAAAAGTTTTTCCTGAAATGCTTCTTGATTAGATAGAAAAGATTTAATATAAGTTTCGATTTTTGTTAAGATTGCTAGACTGTCTTCAGATTTATAATGAACTAACAATAATCTTT
>JAJEAQ010000064.1 GCA_022822685.1 Trichodesmium sp. jk18x7bins.61 | reverse complement strand
CTTAACATTAACCAAGAAAATTTACTAGCTATGCCTTTCATCTCAAATAAAACACCATAAAAAATAATCTGAGGTAGTAAGATTAAAGGGAAAGCACTATTGGCTTGAGAACCATTTTTCACAACAGATGAAATCATCAATCCGAGATTAATACAACTCATCAAAGTTAAAAAAGTAGTAATACTAACTCCTAAGGGCCATGGAATTAATTCTGGCTGTGGATTTTTAAATCCAAATATAATTACTAATGTTATTAATAGAGTAGGCAAAATTACTAAGAATGCTATAACTATTACTTTTGAACTTAGATAACTAAATAGCCATAAATTAACTAATCTTTCTCGCATATAAATAGCTGATTCTTTAACTATTTCTTGCAGATAACTAGAAAGACCAACTCACAGACAAGCGCAGATAAAAACAAATAATACTCGCAATGCTAAGGGAGCTAAAGTTAGTTCTGGCTTACCAACTAATGGATTTTTGTCGCTCACTGCAAATAAAATTAAACTAATACCAATAGGAGCAGTAACTAAGGCTAAATCTAAGTTAATAGGGTCATGGATAATTAATTTAAAATATCGTTTAATTAAAATAAAAAGTTGTTGCCAAAAAGAAATAGGTTGTTTTTGGGAGGTAAATTGGTGCTAGGTTTGACATGTTCGATACTCAGATGATTGGCAATATAGCGCCGATAATATTCAGATTAACGAAAACTATTAACCCATTCATGGATCGATCTTTTGAAGATATTGAGTGTGTTTTTGGCAAAGATGCTGCATTTATGGGATGATTTGGGTCGAAATATCTGAGCCGGATTTGGTTCTGAGGATCAAGGCCGATTTTGATTTCAATTCCGTTTCGTAGAATATGACTTTTAGAGGTAGTGATGTGTGCGATCTAGAAATAACCCATTTGTACTGGCTCGATGACTCTCACCATCATAAATGTAGTAGCAATTTTCAACTTTACGGATGAGGGCGTGGCAACTGGAGATGATTAATTAATCTGAAGGTACTACTAAATCCGCACGCTGGCGATCGCGTCCTAATATATGATTATCTTTTATCAGCTCAATTGTGATAATCTGGCCTTGATTATTCAACTCTATATAGGGATTATTACTTAAAATCGTAGATAGCCCTGTTTTATTACTCATACTAATATTAGATTTTAGATTCTCTTGCGCAGATTTACCAAACCTTCAGCAGAGCGGCCTTATAACTTTTGCTTTCGGGCTTTCGGCGGATAAAAACTATTCATATTCAATCAGAAGTGAGCAATAAATACTAGCTGAGAGACTGTTTGTCAAGCAGCTATTAAGGTGCTTAATTATGGTTGGTTAGAGCGGAAACAAAAATTATGGTGAGTACTAGGAAATATTGACCCCTCACCCATCCTACGCAAGAATTTAATCTGAGTTTTATAAACAATCTCTTAACCCACAATTTGATTCTTATAAAATTAGCAACAATTCACCTTAATTATGAGAAAAAAATCTGACAAAATTAACGATATTATTAAAGGCAAGAAGCCGGAATAAGGCAGCAGGAAAAATGTTGATTTAAAAGAGTATTTAAACCATGATTAAAATTGCAGATTACCATTTTTTGATTTACAGGTAGAGTTAGAGACTATGGAGTTTGATGATTCTTTATTACTTTCCCTTCCTGAATAGTAAAAAGTGTGTAATATATAGAATTATGATGTGTTTGTTCTGTGAGCTGTTAAAACAAAGGCCTGAAGTATTAACATCATAAGATATAGATTTTTCCTGGGATAATTTTAGATGAAAATAATACCTAAAAAACTTTCTATAACTACTATCTGTATTTTGTTATATCTAACTGGATGTAAATCTGCTGAACCTGAAATATCATCTTCCACTCCCGAAAACATAAACATATCTTCCTCACAAATCTCAATTGAAAATCCTGAAAAACCCCTAACATTACCTCCAGAGAATCCCGAAGCAAAAGCTAATGGTGAAGTGCAGACATATCTAAATCGACTAACTACTCAAGGATTTTCTCAGCAAAATCAAGGTATTTGGATACAATCAAATGATACTTTATTAGCAAATCATCAAGGTACAATTCCTTTACCAGCAGCTTCAATTACTAAAGTAGCAACCTCTTTAGTAGCCTTAACAACATTGAGCCCAGATCATCAATTTATTACCTTAATTGGAACAACAGGAAAAATTGAAAATGGTGTATTAAATGGAGATTTAGTAATTCAAGGTGGAGAAGATCCATTTTTTGTTTGGGAAGAGGCGATCGCCATTGGCAATATTTTAAATAAAATGGAGATTCAACGAGTTACTGGCAATCTAATCATTACTGATAAGTTTTACATGAACTTTGAATCTAATCCTCAGACGGCGGGTAATTTATTTCAACAAGCAATAAAAAGTCAAATTTGGCCGACAGCAGCCTTCACTCAATATCAGACTTTACCTCCAGGCACCCCACAACCTCAAGTAATCATTGATGGTGTTGTAGAAGTTTCTGCTACTCCTCCGGAAAATATCAAACCATTAATTCGCCATTATTCTTTTCCCTTGGCAGAATTATTAAAAAAAATGAATCAATATAGTAATAATTTAATGGCAAATATGTTAGCTGAAGCTGTAGGAGGTTCTCAAGTAGTTGCTGAAAAAGCTGCTAAATTTATCGGAGTACCAAAAGAGGAAATCCAACTAATTAATGGCTCTGGTTTAGGGGAAGAAAATCGGATTTCTCCTCGGGCAGCGACTGGGATGTTTTTAGCAATTAATAACTATCTTCAGCAATATAATATGAATGTGGCTGATGTGTTTGTAATTGTGGGCAAAGATCAAGGTATTTTAGATGAACGTAAACAACTTCCGAATTTGGCAGTAGTAAAGTCTGGAACTTTAAATTATGTTAGTGCTTTAGCTGGTGCTTTACCTACAAAAGAAGAGGGAATTGTTTGGTTTTCAATTCTGAATAAAGGAGCTAGCGTGAGTCAGTTACGCAATCAGCAAGAAATTTTACTTCAAGATTTTTTGAACAACTGGGGTTATGTTGATTCATCACCATCAGAATTAACACCTAATCCTGAAAGAAAAACTAAAACTTCTCGCAATGAAATTATTGATAATGGGGGATGAAATTCAGGAGTCAGAAAAAACTAGATGAGGATTTATTTATCAGTTGGCTATGGCTATGACATCAGAGATTGTTTGTCAAACTCAGATTATAGCGGTTTTCATTAATATAGACCACAATTATCAGTACTATGACTCCTAAAATCTTAAGTATACTTACTGCTGTTTATGTAGTCTACCTTTGTGAAAACCCCTATAAATTCTGGCGTATGGTAGGCCATTGGGTCAATATCTCTTCGCACTCACCAGAATTTTAGTTATCCACCGCCGGCCACCAGAATTAAGCACTCTAGCTATAAGATAGGGGTTTTCATTAATATAGACCACAATTATCAGTACTATGACTCCCAAAATTTTAAGTATACTTACTGCTGTTTATGTAGTCTACCTTTGTGAAAACCCCTATAATGTTTGCTTGACAAACAGTCTCTCAGGTGGGCAAATCTTGAGTAATTGATATTAATGGTAAATGATCCTAATTTTGCAACAGATATATTTGGGCGCCGCATCCCAACTACAAACAAGGTATTTTAGATTTTGGGAGTATGCCAAGTCAGGCTATTCGGTTTTGATATTATGTTCAGGGAAAGACTAGGATTGGCGATCGCCCCTCGAACGAAAGAAACTATAAAAAATGGAAGGGTAAATGCCCAAATTCTTAACCACTAGGGTACCCAGCCAAATATTCCACAGAGCCATAGTCAAGCTAGTGGCAATGGCGGCTCCAATAGAACCGAATCTGGGAATCAATATCCCGTTCAAAACTACATTGATTAAGGCAGCGTAAGCATAAACAACAACCCCTTGATTTTGATGGCCTGTCATTACCATTAACAAGCCGACAGAGCCACATAAAGCATTCACCAGTTGTCCGAAAACCAAAATCCTAAGCTGGAAGCTAGCAACGACAAATTCTGATCCAAAAATTCCCATCACAGGCTGGGCGAAAACAATGAGGATGAGAGCGATAACCAAGGAAGGCCAGAAAATCCAGACAGCTACTGTCGAAACTAGATTTTGTAACTTCTGGCGATCGCCTTGGGTGTAAAGGGTGGTAAAAATAGGAGCAACCACAATATTAATGGTTTGCAAAACGAAAGCTACCCAGACTGCAGTTTTCACCGTTGCACTGTAAATCCCTGCCTCCTCTGGCCCCATTACCGAACCCACCATGACAATATCTGTTTGATCCAAAATCGTCTTCAATCCCATCTCGAACAATAAAACTAGAGCAATACTTACCCATTTGCGGTAAGAAAAAACAGGAGCAACCCCCTCAACTTCCGCCTTCAACTTGCCCCACAACAGCCATAACTGGAGCGACAAGGCGATCGCCAGCATTAACATTGTGATTTTGATTGCTGTTATGCTACTAAGGGTGTGGTTGCTCTGGTAAAAAAATAATCCTCCTAACAGCAATAAAATTGGCCATATTACTACAGAGGGTGTATAGGCTAAAATTACATCTTTCATAGCTCTAGCCGTTTCCAACAGCAACTGTACCAAAGCTTGTAGGGGTACTAACCAAATCCCGATCAGAAGTGGTCTGGTGTAGGCAAAACTGCCGTAATGGTTTAGTAATAAGATGAAACCCATGCTCCCCAAACACAACAGAAAACTGGCTACCATGGTTAGCAACAAGCTGCCACGAACAATACCTCCCAAACGCCCCCAATCTTGTTTAACTCTGTATTCGGGAATTAAACGCAATACTGTACGAGGTAAACCCAATCCGGCTGGAATTGACAAAAGCAATGACCAAGAGATGACATATTCATAAATACCATACTCACTCTTGCCCATCCATCGGGCTAAAAATACTTGAACTAAGTAGATGAGCAATAGCCCTACTAATTTGAGAATCAAGGCTATTTTGACATCTTTAACTAAAGAGTTGAATTGGAAGCTTTCTTGAGTTGGCGATAATGATTTTTGAGTCATCAGAGCTAATTAATTAGGGATTTCCCAGAAATAAATTATCCCAATTGTGGTGTGGACATCCTGACTGCACCCAGAGTATGGGAGATGTCAGCAGCTCCCATCAATCAAATTTGGGATATTTTTTGATTTGGAAGTCCCTTAATAGTAGCAATCAACACTTTTAAACCAGGGAATTAAATTTCTGGGAATCTTCTGACTGTCTTTTTTTAGGTTTTATACCAATTTGAACAGAATCCCCTGTAATGCTCTCCATCTATAATCTCTGATGCGCAGTGGGGTAAGGGGGAGCGACGATTAGTGTGATCTAGTTATTTTTGATACGGTAAAAGCTGAGCACTAGAGACACGACCCTATTTTTCACGGCCATCATCAGTTTTTTTTTGTTGGTTGTATATTTTTCTGGGGTTAAGGGTGCATGTATTTCTTATGACTCGCGCTCGTACACCACGATAAGCCAGGCATACGAATCTCTATCTATAATCTTTGATCGCGATTAGTGTGTTCAAAAAAAAAGAATATTACAGTAAAATCTCCACCCTAACTCCCAATTCCGCGCTTCCCAACTCCTACCAAAATAAACTCTGTAGCAATATATTTTGAAATTGGTTTCAGTGCCCATCCTCTAACGCCTGGGAACGATAGGTCTTGCCACTAAAATACCAATTGCATTTTCAACATTCCAAATGTATCTTTCTAAATCATAAGCAATAGTTACTTCTCCAGCAGGAGAAGCATGAATGAAACCAATATTACTATCGGAATTAAGATAAACTAAACCAGTATGAGTGACATCTAATCCATTAATTTCTGTGGCTACTGCAATAATATCTCCTGACTGTAGCTGAGAGTAAACACTGCTAATTTTATAGTCAGGAATATAATCAATTTTGAGTCTACTAATACTATCTTCCATGCTAACAATACACTCATAGTTAGCATCATCACTCGCAATTTGTGGATATTTAGCTCTATTTTTACTCATAAAAAATAATTGTTTATTTATCCTTTCCCCACCTAAATCAGTACTAATATCTCTAGCATTATCCCGTCTTTGGTTATCAGCAATCCATTCAGAAAAGTAATGTAAACGGCTGCAATATCCATCCATTTTACCATTCCAATAACGCGGGTTAATAATATGATTAACAAAGCTGAGATCAGAATAATCTTGAACTGCTATTCCCCTAGCCATTGCCAACACAGTTTCCACCAATAATACACAATCAAATCCATTTAAAGTAATAACTAAAGATTCTTGATTCGATTGGTCTAATAATCCAGCTCTGTAGGGAGTACCAATAAAATAATCAGCGATCGCCTGCATAATTTCTCCCATTGGACGTTGAGAAAGATTTTGTTGGATAGCATAATTCATCACTTGCTTAAATTTAGGGTCTTCTTGAATATCTTTGAGAATGATTTTTTTATTCCTTTTTTATCGAATAACTTTATTTAAGGGCAAATCAATTAAAGGTATTGTCGGAGGTTTAGACGGCTCTACAGGTCTATCTTGAAAAATATTTTCGCTTAATAAAATAGATGATTTTGATCGAGCTTGTTCAGGGACATTTGATAATTTTTCTGAAAGATAAAATGGCAGATTAATTAATTTATTCAAATCATGTTTTATGTTGTTATCCTGATGATTAGCAACAGATTATGCCTGAGTATTGCTATCTTTTGGAACAGCATTAATCCCAGCAACAAAAGATATATAACTATCTAACAAAATAGATAAATTTCCTGTATAGCTGGTAGCGATCGGCACTCCTAAAATAATTAACTCTAATAATTTTTTCATTTGTACATCAGGATTATTAGCTCGCTATTTATGTTATCGTGAATTATGAACAATGGGTAATCATTCCTGATGTGAAACCTACACTTTTGAACAATCGTTATCGAGTTATACAACCTCTCAGTAGTGGCGGGTTTGGGGAAACCTTTTTAGCACAAGATACCCAAATGCCCTCTAGTCGCTATTGCGTAATTAAGCAACTTAAATTACTCACAAATAATCCGGTAATTTACCAACAGGTGCTACAACGCTTCCAACGAGAGGCGGCCATTTTAGAAGAATTAGGGGAGGCTAATACCCAAATACCCAAATTGTATGCTTACTTCAGTGATACAGCAGGTCAATTTTACCTAGTACAAGAATGGATAGAAGGAGAAACCCTGGGGAAAAAAGTAGAAACTATCGGTCCAATGACAGATAGTTCTGTTCAGAATATTCTGATTAGTTTGCTAGCTGTGATTCAGTATATACATAGTAGAAATATTATTCATCGGGATATTAAACCGGAAAATATTATTTTGCGTCAGCCAGACGATTTGCCAGTTTTAATAGATTTTGGGGCAGTAAAAGATTCTATTACTACAGGAATTAGTTCTCAAAATACTACACCTATTTCTATTATGATTGGTACTCCTGGATATATGGCTTTTGAACAAGCCACAGGCAGACCAGTTTATGCTAGTGATTTGTATAGTTTAGGGCTAACAGGAATTTATTTACTTACGGGAAAAGTTCCTCAAGATTTAGAGATGGATTTACAAACAGGAAAGATTATTTGGCAGAAATATACAAATAATTTAACTCCTAAATTAGCAGGAATTCTAGATAAAGTTATTCAACCTAATATTAGCGATCGCTTTGCTACGGCTAAAGAAATGTTAGACGCTTTACAGTCGGATGCAGCTCAGATATTTACCAAAGAAACAGAGGCTTTATCTTCCTCTTTAGTCGTCATCAATAATCCTCTCCAAAGAACAACTTTAGAGCCACCTATAGATAAGAGTTTGAAACTACCTTCAACTCTACTATCTATTAATCGTACAAATTGGCCAAAAGCTGTGATTATTGGTAGTGCTGTTGGTGGTTGTTTGTTGAGTGGTGTTTTGCTCAGAAATACTTTAATTAAATCTCCCATCAAAAATTTAGAAACAGCAACATTTCCAATGCCACCTACTACTGAATTAGTAAGAGCAATTTCTCAAAAACAAGCTAGGGAATTAATCAAAAGTTGGTTAAAAGCCAAACAAGAAATATTTGCTCCTCCCTATAATAAAAAGCTGGCTTATGAATTAACAACAGGAAAAGTTTATGATACGATAACAGCTACCAATGGAGCGATCGTTTGGTTAAAAGAAAATAATGCTTACTATCGGTATGGAGTACAGAAAATAGAAAGTGTTGAATATTTTGATCACCGAGGCAATCAAGCTACGATCAAGGTCAAAGTAACCGAAAAATATCAACTTTTTAAAAATGATAAATTAGAAACTAAAAATTCAGGTTCTTCCCAATTAACAGTCATCTATGACTTACAGTTTATAGAGGGCAAATGGAAAATATCTAGAACTAATATTATTTAGAAAAATATTCTGCCTCTGCAAAATTTAGATTAAACATTATGTCCTCTCAATTACTGCTCAAAAATCTTTGTTCGTAGTTGGGATGTAGCCTCTCAGTTAACACTAGGACTGGCCAATATTTAGTTAGCTGGAAAAATCATCAATTTCACCTTTTTTAGCAACCATAAATATACAAATTTGGAATGAGCTTTTTCCTAATTACAGCCTCTTCCATA
>JAJEAQ010000359.1 GCA_022822685.1 Trichodesmium sp. jk18x7bins.61 | reverse complement strand
AAAAATGTAAGGATTCAGGTATCTCAAACCCAGTTCTAAAGAGACTTCTGAAAACGACTGACTCAACAATTTAACAGCTTCATTCTCAATAACAACAAAAACAAAAGCTTGTAGCAATCTATAATTGAGAATAGGATAGGGGGAGGCAATTGCCTGAAATGCTTATCCATCAAGATTTATAGGCTTTTCTATAATACCTTAATCCTTACTTTTTAGTGGCTATATTTTCTGGCCAGATTTTTTTTTAATCTTCCTGTTGCTTGTTTTCTGTTGACTGTTGATTTATGATTATTATAACTTTAAATCAACAGTAGAATTTATTGAATAGCCACATAAAACTATGTCTAGACTTATCAATTAAAAGCCCGAAAAAAGCTACCAATATAATTAATAATAACCAATTGATCAGAAGAAAAATCAGGGCAGATTTTAAATGGAAATATATCACTAGATAAATAGCAAAGGCGTTTAAAATTACCATGGCCAAAACAACTATTGTTCTGAATTGTTTAAATGACTCAGACTGTAACTTTTTGGATTTCACAAGGTCAACACCAATATGAAGATTTGTCACTCCTTTTGTGCCCCAACTGGCATCATGTAGGTTTAACATAGCATAGACAGGTTGCATTAACACTAAAGGCATAGACAACAACATGTATTGGAAAAGTGATGTAATATACCGTTGAAAAGAGCCTTGCTCAATAATGAATGAATTCACTAAGCCAACAATCGGAAAAACTAATAAAACTATATGGGTGAGAGTAATGTTTTTGCTATTTATGAATTGCACTCCTGGAATGAGAAGCATCAGTACAATCGATCCTAAAAGAGTAGCGATCAAAATAATTTGTACTCCTTGAGGAGATATTTTTTTCCAAGCCAATCACAATCAATCCAGTTGGCATCAGTCTGGTTGCTGCCGAAATCGCTAAAACACTATACCAGGGAGGACTTGAACTCTGAACTAAAGCCTCAGAGAATTCAAATCCATTCTGCCAAATTAAAAAAAAACAACAGAGGTGTAAAAAATTCTGATAAATTCTGCAAAGTAGCGATCAATAATGCCTCTATTGTTGTGCGTAGCTTTCTGAACACTGATGAGTCTGAATTTTTCCAGTATCTTACAAGATTAATTTGCATGAATATTCTACAGACAAACGTACCATTTATCCATCGTTTGCGCTGTTTGAGAAGCTATTATAGTGTTGAACACTCATCAGTTGTTGCTAATGTTTTCCTACAATAGTAGTTATGATAATCACTTCCTTTATAAGTCATCAATTCAAATCCTATCAACCTATCTTCGGCAAGAAACATTGTTGTTTTGAAAGGTGTAACTGACTTCAGGCCATCAAGGTAACGATCCAGGGCTGAATCTCCATTAGAACTACTTTTAAGAGCCTTCCAGTTTAGAGCACCTAATTGGCCTGGAATCAACATAATACACCCGCAATAGTATTCAGCTAACTTAATAAATGATGTGTGTAGTATAAAATCTCCATGTTGATAAGCGTACAGTAAATTATCCTGACTTTTGTCATCTTGAATCTCAAGACGGGTAGCTATCCCTCCCACGGTAGGTTGATTTTGAATGATGTTCCACATATTAAGTAGACTATCTTCGGATGGTATAGTGCCTGCATCTATTTGAACACAAATACTTGGATTTAGTGATTCAGTAAATTTTTGAAAAAACCACCAGTGTGAATCAAGTTTACCTTTGTTTAAGTGCTTTATACAAAAATATACTGTAGCTCCTGTTTTTGCATCTAATTCTGAGTCTATCTGTAGGTTTGATTCATACACTGTCATCTGTTCATCCTCTGGTAAACTCTTAGAATCAGAGTCGATCAAACCATACTCTATCGCTGCTTTTCTACAACTATCAGAAAATTTCTGATTGCCATCTACTATAATGCGGAGTTTAGACTTATCCAAAAGCTGCCTACTGTGATTGTTGAGTATATGTTTGGCACATTTGACAAGTCCGTCAAATGTTCTGAGAAACATCTCTTTTGGTTCATTATAAATGGTTAAGCAGATCAGGATTTCTGTTTCACTATTGCTCGAAACAGGTAGCCCTTTTATCGACCTATCAAGCTTGAATGACTTTAATGATTTTACAGATTGCATTTTAATCTTCCCCTAATTTAACAAGTATTTGTCACCTATTGTCATTATTTTTGCAACCCTATAGTCGATGGTTTGAGCCACTATCCATAATTAGGCAAAACACATTTTTATATTGACTAACTTTATGGATTTTATGCAAGGGTTTTAAGTATACTAAAAAGACATAATTGTGTTAGTTATGTCTCAATGTTATTGATGTTTTAGTCAATAAAATTATCAGGACAGTAATACTAATACCAAATTAATATGAAGTTGCATAGAATAAAATTTTAATCAGAGTTGACTGTGGATAAAGACAGACAAGTTGATTAATTTCATAATTCTATGCAGTCTCACATAAAATTGGTATAAATCTGATGTAGCTATATTATGTTTTATCAAACATATGGAAGAGGATGAGCTACCTATTTCCCATGCTAGTGTTGCCAAAGTAATCAAAACTTATCGGAATCGGCGACTTTTAGCAATTAATGACCACGAGTGGGAGTTCTTGCGCCGAGTCACTCAAACAAAAAAGTAACGGGAGATGACGGATACCAAATTTTAATCCGTAGTATGTTTGTTTATGAGTATCAAGATGACTTAGGCTCTTGGTTTGACTAATCCTCTATTAAAAGATGCGCCGGAGTTGAAAAATGCTGGAAAGTAATGATCAAGCTTCTTTAACTCCCCCAGCCCAAAAACAAGCCCCCTCCCAATCAAAT
>JAJEAQ010000104.1 GCA_022822685.1 Trichodesmium sp. jk18x7bins.61 | reverse complement strand
CTCTTGCTCCATTCCACCTAACCCCTGGTGGGTGAGCCTACTTTTCGGCCAAAAAGGTAAGGCCTTACCTTTTTGGTCGCCGACATGAACATGTCACGCTAACACTTTGAAAGTTTTGGATTTAGAAACACGAGAAGTGATTGCCAATTTTACTGGGGAGAGTTCCCTAGAATGTTCTGCTGTAGCAGCAGATGGAGTACAAATTATTGTAGGAGAAGTTTCTGGAAGGCGACACTTTTTAACGTTAGAAGGGTGTCTCCCACATTCTAAACTTCAATATGTAGCACAAAAGGTTACACAAAGTATCCCTGGTTAGTTCAGTATAATTAGTATGTTCGGTAAAACACTCATAATGATGAAAAAGCGATCGCTCTATCTATTATTAATCACCTGAGTAGTTTCTTGGCGTCAGTCCTATTTTTGTACTTTGAATAGAATCGTAGGGAGGAGTATAAATTGAAGTTGATTTGTGCGATCGCTTCGGTGCTGAACTTTTGCATGAGTGCATTGGAGAGGCTGAAGCGGTAGAAGTAAATGCAACTAAACTCCTGATTGATGAGCGTTTTTGCAGAAAAGTTGCACAGAGCAGGGATTGAGAATTACTGAGGGGTTTGGGGTACTGCTGAGTGCAAAAAAACAACGATTAATTCCTTTTGTCAAACCTGTGATGAATGATTTGATTACTCAAGCTAACTTTCGGGTTAGTAGTCAACTTTACGCAGAGGTTTTAAGGGCAGCAAATGAATAGAGAATTAGTTTCACTCAAGGGCAACATATGCTAATTAACTGAAAGTTCTTCATCTAAATCAAAGCGATCGCTACTACAACCACAGCGATCGCTTCGGTGCTAAACTTTTCCATGAGTGCCTTTGAATTTCCTTGTACCTCCTGTATTCTCATTTGACTTGAAAAACCAGCCGTGCTATGCCACTCATAAAGTTGAGTTTATTGGCCATAATGATTCTCCAGGGGCATAGCTATTTTGCAGAGCCTCTACTACTTTTATTACTTTTGATAAGTGGGTTTAATGTCGCAAACGACTAATATTATAGAAAACATTCTTAATGTAGTATAAACTTTTCCTCCTGAAAAACAGAGAGAAGTTTTGGATTTTGTCAAATTTTTACAGAGCAAGTTAATCGCATCTGCTACCCACGATTCGACTTCGGGCTGGATGCCAGGTTTCTTTGAAGAAGTGATCGGTGGTTGGGTAGGAGAACCTTTAGAAAGGCCTGAACAGGGAGAAAGTGAAATCAGAGAGATTTTATTTTGACTTATCTTCTTGATACTAATGTTTGTATTCGATTACTAAATAATAGTAGTCCAGCTATTAATGATCGACTTGCTGCTGAGAAACCAGAAAATATATTTTTGTGTACTGTGGTACAACTGGAATTAATCTTTGGAGCGTGCCGCAGTAATCGAGTTGAAGAAAATCTGGCTATTTTAGAGCGATTTTTTTCTCACTTCACTATATTACCCCTAGATGAAGAAGCAGCAAAAATCAGAGGCAGAATACGAGCTAACTTGGCAACTTTAGGAACTCCTATCGGCCCTTATGATGTGGCAATTGCTGCGATCGCTATTGCTAACAATTTGATTTTAGTAATTCACAATACTAGAGAGTTTAGTCGAGTTAATGAATTACAAATTGAAGATTAGGAATTTTAAAGGCTCTCTAATAAAATGACTTGCTCTAACTTGAAGTAGAGCGATCGCTGTCGAAACATTAAAAATATTATTGTACTTAATAGCCGAATCTAAAACTGTACAAATATCCAAGCTCTCTGATCATTTTCCCCTACCAATAAAATTAGAAAGTAGGCGAAAACACATACAAATATTTTTAACTTTAAAAGAATTAAGTTTGCCTTTGTTTGGCTTACCTTCAACTATTACTAAATCAAAAAATCACCAAAATAACACCAAAATAAAACCAGTTATAAATAAGTATCAACAAGTTAAGGCAACTTTGCGTTCATCAAGTTTTTGTTGTTAAACAATCTATAACCATTGAGCAAAAAATATGTCATGATCATTTCGGAATTAATACTTGAACAAAAAAATATATTTTACCTATGTATCAACTAACCATTAATATACCAGAATAAACAGCCTTAGCGTTAAAATTAACCCCAGAACAACTTAGTCAAGAAATGCAACTAATTCATAAAGAATTAGGTCGTCTTTCTTCTGGAGCTGCAGCAAATTTAGCTGGAATTCCCAAAGTCCTCTTTTTAACAAAATTAACTGATTATGGCGTAGACACTTTTCAACTCACAGAAGCTGAATTAGCTGAGGAATTGAAACCAGCCTAATATTATTGTCAATACTTCACCTATACAATATCTTTACCAAACTCATTTACTTGATTTACTCTCTAATTTATATGGTAAAGTTATTGTTCCTGAATCTGTAGCTGATGAATTAGCAGTTGGCCTTTCCCACAGTTTTCGCCTATTACATTCACTTTTTCCAATAAATTAAAGCCATCGCTTGACCTAATTATTAATCACCAGAGTAATTCTATTTGCACTTTATTTCTAATTTAATTAGAGCGATCGCTACTACAACCACAGCGATCGCCCCACCTATGATTGATAATCTTGGCTTTGTTGGATGGATACCCTCAAATCCCTGATGTATAAGTCTTTCTAATTAATATTTTGTTCTTGACAAATCTAGGCTTGATCAAGCTTCTGAGGTTTTTTGTGCAACAAAATCAATCATCTTAGAGGTTCAATTCCGTTGACGAGCAGCAAAACTGCCCATAGCACCAACCACTATTAGTCCTAAAATCGTGCTAGGTTCAGGAATATCTGATGTGGCATCTGATGTGGCAGTGACACGATAATTCCCCCTCATGTTACCATCCAGCACATATAAGTCTAAATTACTGCCAAATCTGGGAGGTTCAAAACTCAGGTTTCTGTGACTACTGTTGCTCAAATTTTGAAAATCTATAGAACCTCCAAATAAACCAAAACCAAACGGATTAATATTACTGAAATTCAAAAAGCGATCGCTTCCACTGGTGGAAATAATGACTAAAATCTCATTCACAGGAGTATCAATATAACTATTGGTGAAGGTATCTCCACCAAAGTCAAAGAAAAATTCATAATTGGGCAAGTCAGTTAGGGCAAATGTTCCATCGCCCGTATCACCATCAAAACTAAAGCTTCCCGTACCTACAACTTTATCAACATCTAGGTTAGAATCGCCGAAATTATCGAACTGAACATTAAAAGTCAATGCTACCGATTTTAAAGGAAAGGCCGTGAATGCTAGGGTAGCAGTAAAAGTAGTAGCTAAACTTTTTACTGTCTACGACAGTAAAAAGTTTAAAAAATTTTTTTGTCTACTTGTTTGTTAGTCATCATAATTGTTCTTCATTCTTAGATTGATTTGTTTGTGTTTGATTTTCAGTGATTTAAATGTCTCTTAGCAACCTCACTATAAGTAATCTAGTATAGGCATTATTTAAATGGCAAGTGTTCTAGAACACTTTACTGAATCTTTAAAAACACCAAAAAATCCTCATAAAAACTACCAATCTTTCCTAAATTTCAACTATATTATCTGTAACTTTACTGCAGCTTGAAAATCGAGAAAAAAATTCCTAGTTGG
>JAJEAQ010000349.1 GCA_022822685.1 Trichodesmium sp. jk18x7bins.61 | reverse complement strand
TAGCACTTATGATTTAATTTTAAGAAACCATAAATTAGCAGAAAAACTCATTCCTGAAATAGTCTTACAAATTGGTGAATTACCCACAAGTAAACAACTAAGAGCTTGGCTAGAAGCAGCTAACCCCAAAAGATTAATCATTGATCAGAGTTACCATAATTTTGACCCGCTTCATGGTCATACAAATCATTTACGACTTTCAGTAGAACAATTAGCTAAAATATTGATTTCTCCATCTTTCAAAACCAATTCTGATCATAATTACTTAAATTTGTGGTGCAATACTGAATCAAAAGTTAGAGAAGCTATTGCTCAAAAAATGGCCAAAATAAATCACATATTTGAACCTAAAACTTCTTGGTTAATTTCTCAGATATTGCCCCTAGGTACACCAATATTTATTGCTAATAGTATGCCTGTCAGAGATGTAGAATTTTTCTGGGTTCCTAATAATTCCCAAATTCAACTATTTTTCAACCGAGGTGCAAATGGAATAGATGGTACTTTATCAACAGCTTTAGGCATTGCCCATCGTCAGCAAAGTAGCGTTATGTTAACAGGAGATTTAGCACTTTTACATGATACCAATGGTTTTTTAGTAAGAAATAAATTCTGCGGTCATTTAACTATTATTTTGATTAATAACCAAGGTGGCGGTATTTTTGAAATGTTGCCAATAGCAGAATTTGACCCACCTTTTACAGAATTTTTTGCTACTCCTCAAAATATTAATTTTGCTGATTTATGTAATACTTATAGTCTTGAATATCAGAACATATCTTCCTGGCAACAATTACAAAAACTTTTAAATCCCTTACCTAATAGTGGAATCAGAGTTTTAGAATTACAAACAAACCGCCAATTAGATTCTAGATGGCGGTTAGATAACTTAGATAAATTTGCAGACCTGATAAAAATCTAGACAATCCTAGAGACGATCTCCTGCGGTGAGGAGAGAACGATTTTGTAACTCACCCATCCCAATGTTTGCTGGCTTTGAAGATTGATGTTCCGCTCAAAGTAGTTGAGTTTAGGATTCCCTGGAGGGGTTTTCATCCATTGGAAAAGTCTAGTGTACAGCACTCTACAATCAGCGCTAAGATTCTCTGCTCTTAGCAGCCAAGTATGATTTTCACACAGATTAACTGTGTGAAAACCTAGACATTTTGTAGATATTTGTCCAGGATAGTATATAAAATTAGCCTTTAGTAACTAACAGTAGCTTCTGTCAATAAAGGTTCTAATTCACCCTTTGTGTCCAAGGCATAAATATCATCACAGCCACCAATATGTCGATCATTAATAAAAATCTGTGGGACACTGCGACGTCCATTAGCACGTTCAGCCATACTATTTCTGGCAGTTTCATTACCATCTATTTTGTATTCTGTGTATTGAACATCTTTCCACCAAAGTAAGAGTTTTGCTCTAATACAATAGGGGCAAGTTGGCCAAGTATAGATTTCGACTTTAGCTTTAATACGTTCTGGATGACGACCAAGAATGGGGTTGAGAAAGTCAAACATTTTGATTAATTAGGTAAAGAATGATTGAAACAGTTAAGAGTTAACAGTTATCAGTCCAAAAGGCTTATGGTGGCGGATACCCAAGCCAAGCTACTCCGCGTTTACAAACCCATCACTTTTCATGTGGCGAGATACCATTTTTGGCACTTGGCCATATGAAACCCTGTGGGACATAAAAACAAAACGCTCACTACTACATTTTAAAAATATAGTAGTGAGCACGAAACCCAATGTTAAAAAAGCGAATAGTTAACTGATGACTGATAACTGATAAATTATATAACTTGTAGCGTATTTTTAAGCGAAATTGCAAGAACTTTACTTAATACCATTTGACTTTAAATATGTCACAAATAATTTCATATAATATAGTATGAAATGATCACCTTAAATTACTGTATTTTGAAAGTTGTAAGCCTATACAATATTAATTCATGAATGCCTAACTTTTAACTTCCGTGAAAAGTATGACTGCCTACCTACTTGCTTTTATGAAGACTGGAGGTTGTTGAGTTATTCTAGATTATTTACTTGGTAAAACACCTCTGAATTGCTGACAATTTCTACTAATCTCAATCTACTTATTTATCATAAATAATTTTTTGTATCTGATTAGTCCTGAAAATACTGCCTCAAAATTTAATATCGATATCTTGTAGTTTTTGCCCTCATTTTCATTTGGGTTTGCATTTTATTTCTAACGTATAGTTCCCTAGAAACTTGATAAAAATAATGAGCTGTAAATACTAAGTTACACATCAAAAAAGCTAGGACTAAAAATAGCATTAATAAATTCAAAATACTTAACTCATGGAATAATGTAAAAATAGCAAATAAAATAGAACAAAGACCAAACCCAGAGGCAAAAGAACTGAGAATTAGCCAGCGTAATTTTGACATAGTTAAGTTAGTAAATCTTAGATTAATTAAAACTGTCGATAACAATTATGGAGTGAAAAATTAGCTTCTGGCGGGAGAAGCCTCACACGGAAGTCTTCAGTCTGGTGTTAATCCCAGTAGCTAACTTTGAAGATAGAGGGATAAGGGTGAAATACTCAGTAGTTCCTACCATGCAGAATATCAGGCGGTAGAAAATGCAGGCGCAAAGTAACCTGATCTTTACAAGCCCCATCCATCTACACGGCGGGGTCATTAACCTAATACTCTTTTGATATTTTAATTTTTGATTTCAGACCAAAGCATTTTTGGCTTTTTCTATATGGGGAGTTATCATAGAAAATTAAACGGCAGAAATTACCCTACACTGAAAATGAATGTTTCAGTGCGGGGCTGCTCCCGGCGTCAGCTAAAAGTATTACTGAAATATCAGTATATTTATGGTTTAAACAAAGTCTACGTTTTGTCAAGTTGTTTACGCAAATCCTCCAATTCAGCATCAACCTCCGATGAATCTTGATTAGAAGCTGGTAGTTGATTGTTTCCTGAACTAGGAGGCAGCATCTCTGCTTTCATTGCCGCCAACTCATCATCAATATCACTACTAGCTTCCAACTTTAAAAAATCTTCTTCCAAACCACCACCACCAGCTAATTCTGCTGCAGCTTGGGAACGAGCTTCCATTTGCAACACCTTTTCTTCCATCCGGTCAAAAGCAGCCATTGCTCCACTATTATTCAGGGAACCTACTGTATTATTAAGTTGCTCCTGAGTTTTCGCCGCCGCCATCCGTGCTTTCAGCATATCCTTCTTGGCCTTAGCTTCAGAAATCTTACCTTCCAAAGCTGCCAGATTCCGCTTGAGATTTTCCACCTGAGCTGTTTGACTATCCAAGGATTCTTTTACCTTTGCTACTGTCTCAGAATAAGTCTTCTTACGCTGTAGAGCTTCTCTGGCCATACTCTCATCTCCCTTTTGTAGGGCTAACTGTGCTCGCGAGTGCCATTGACTAGCTTGAGAATTAGCCTGATTATATTGTTGTTGGGTGCGTTTCTGAGTTGCAATAGCACTAGCGACTGCCTGACGCAACTGCACCAAATCTTCTTGCATATCAATAATAGATTGCTCTAGAACCTTCTCAGGGTCTTCAGCCTTACTGACCATATCATTAACATTAGCTCTAACGACGCGACTAATCCGATCAAATAATCCCATAACTTTATCTTTCCTCTAAATTAAACAAATGGTTAATTTGGCTTTAAGCTCCTACTAACCTATAATAGCTACTTTAGGCCAAGCTTTTGATTAGTTATTAGGGGTACTACCCCGATAGCTATATATCTATAATATTATTTTGAACTACTTAACGCCAAGGAATCACTCTGATGACCTAGGTTTCCAGTTTGATTGGCTGATGACTGTTTACCCAATTAAGCAGAAATCGAGTCTTAACTCAACCTCAGCTTGCAGCAATCCTGGTTCCCCAGAATTGATAGCCTAGTACCGCTACGGGGAAGTCAAAAGTCATGCATACACTCATGCAAAAGTATTATTTGGTCAGGCTTTGAGTATTTTGTCACTGGTTAGTTATAGCGCTACCCATTAAGGTTAGGACATCCCTATGCATGCCTCTTGTCTGTCGAGCCTACGCGTTCCCTAGGCCAGAGGCTGTGTGCGTCGCTAAAGTCCGTACCCTGTAAGCTCTGTCCTGTCCTCGATGCTTGGTCGAGGCGCTCTTATCTCTTGCCTTTCAACCCAGATTTTTGTCCTAACCAAAAAATGTACTGCTATATTCCTGTTTTGCTGCACTAGTGGTCTGTCAAGCTGACTTTGCAGAGTTTCTAATCAGGGTTTTATTGCTTTCTTAGGAATAAAGTCCTCACAAAAAACAGGCCAACTTGTCCTGGTGGACTACTAACTTTTGGCCTATGAACTTGTGTAATTTTTTATGGTTCACCAGCTTCTGGTTTTTTGAGACCGGAGGTATCTTCAATTAATCTCGGATTTTTTCTTCCAGGCAACATTTCCGCCTTCATAGCTTCCAACTCAGTTTCAATATCATTACTAGCATCCAAAGAGGCAAACTGTTTTTCTAAACTATCAGTTCCTAACTCAGCGATCGCCTCAGACTTAGCTTCAAGCTGCATCACTTTCTCTTCCATCCGATCAAATGCACTTAGAGCATTACCAGTATTCACTGAGCCTAGCATTTCATTTAGCTTTTCCGAAGCCTGAGCAGAACGAGCCCTAGCAATATACATATTCTTCTTAACTTTAGCTTCACTAATTTTTTGCTCTAACTGCCTCATATTTTGCTTGAGTTTTTCTACCACCTGTTTTTGTTGTTCCACCTGAACTTTCATTGCTGTGGCTGTTTCTTGGTAAGATTTGCGTCTGGTCAGAGCTTCCCTTGCTAAATTTTCTTGGCCTTTTTGGAGAGCCAATTGTGCTCTTCGATACCATTCATCTGCAGTGGACTGAGCCTGATCAAACTGTCGTTCTGTGCGTTTTTGAGTAGCGATCGCTTGTGCTACTGCCTGGCGTAGTTTGACTAGGTCATTGTGCATATCTATTACTGTCTGCTCCAGAATCTTTTCTGGATCTTCAGCACCAGAAACCAAGCTGTTAACATTAGCACGAATTATCCGCCAAAGGCGGTCAAAAATTCCCATATAGATTCTCCCTACCTAGTTTCAGTATATCTATTATCAGCCTTCGGCAGAAGGAGTCAGTAGTCAGTAGTCAGTAGGAAGAAAAATTATGATTCTTACTTGCTGATCCAAACTTTTGCTACAAGGGAGTTGGCAGGATGAAAACGAGGGAATCATTTCAACTAGACGACTTTAGTCGGGATCTGTTTTGACTTAGACTTTTCCTAGACATTTATAGACAACTGTGGACAAAATGTATAGGTATAGCCGTCTTTTCGTTGTAGGACTTTCAAAATTGGTTGTAGACATTGTGGTGTCATTCCTTTTCCGTAAAGTGTTCCTAGATTATGTTGGCCAGGCTTGTTCATGCTCTAATATTAAATCCGGTTAATTAGACATTACAAGTAGCGGGTTACACTCACCATATTCCAACTCATTCCTAGCTGCATCTACATAATATATTATATAGCGCGACCTGTTGAGCCTGGAGCCGACATGAAACATGAAGGCTTCGCATTCCGTAAGGAAAGCCCCTCCCCTGGTCGCCTACTGGTCGTCTGAAACGGGACACCGAATCCCCTAGGGATTTTCACCCCTAGCCTTCACAGAAAAGACTTACCTATTCCGTTACTTCTAAAGTAAGTAATGAAATAGAAGGAATGCAAGTCCTGTTGAGCCACCTCGCCACATGTTTCGTGGCTCCATGAAACATGTCGGCTCCAGGCTCAAAGTAACCGAAACCACCAAGGATTAGGTGGTAAGGAGCAAGGAGGAAAAGAGATGGAAGGGTGAACACAGTCTAAGTTATCGATTAAACCGCGTAATATATTAAACAGCCAAATTATCCCTGATAGGCTGATCCCAAAAAGGTAAGGAGGTGATACAGATGCTTATATATCATCTGTATGTGAAAACAAATCCCGACCGTGGAATAGGTAGCCACCCTCACCACCTCAAAACTTCAGACGATACAACAGGGTAAACCCGAAAGAGTCTCAAGGGAGGTCGAAACCTTGAGTAGTGAGTCGGCAACGAAGACGGAACTCTCTTTAGGGCAAAGGATGGGAGAAAAAGCGTTTGAGCCTGTCGCGCGACCTAAGAAAGCTCCTCTAGGGGTCGGCCACCTGACCAGACCTTGGGTTTATTCAGGGTAGTTTACCAGGATGCTAATTCTCAGGTGGCAACTTGTAGTATTTAGCATCTAGTCCTTCTCCCCTTAATTCTTGGAGAAATATTTTGGCTTTTTCTGTATCCCAGAATGCCCCCATTTGTATTTTCAGCCCATTAGGTGTTTCACGAATATAAGCATCTGAAACTATTTCTTGTGCTTTATACAAAGACTCTTCATTCACATAATCCACTACAACATAATACCAACCATTATCCGAAAGTATAGGAGTATTTATTTCCGAGCTATTAGAAGCTTCTGGGGAAGGTTTTATTACTGAAGATGGAGTTTGTGGAGAAGATGGAGTACTTACAGCAGATTGTTGATTATTAGATTGAGTAGACTGAGGCAGTAAAGTACTGCTGAGGTTATCGATTTCTGCACTTGGTCGATCAGGTTGTGAAGTTGTATTAGTATTTTCTGATATTGGTTTTGGTATTACAGGTTTTGCCGTTGCAGTAGGAGATGGAAACTGACTAGGCTTAGGATCAATGTTACTGAGAGTGTCCAAATCTAAATCTACAAACTCCTGAGATGCTAAGTTCGGAGATTTTGTTAAAGATTGCTCGTCGCTATTTTGACCATTACTAGCAGTAGTCTCATCTTGATTTTTTTGAGCATAAGTACCTTGAAAAAGACGGTCTAAACCCAGATTACTCAAGCCTAATGGGTTCATTACAACATAGCCTAAAATTGTACAAGAGATCAAAAACAGAAACATTGAGGCTATTCCCAGAGGAGTAAACAAGCTTGCTAAGTGAGTAGACTGCTCCTGGCGACGTGATTTTAATTGGTCTAGACTTTCTAGCAGTTTCTCTGAAGATTCTAGATAGTTATTTGGTGCTGTGGAATGATTTTTACCTGATTGAGGTGTCTGCTTCTCACTCTCCTGATTTTCTTTCTCACCGTTTTTGGCCATAGTTAGTTCTGCTGGAGAGGGAGGCTCTAGCACTAATGGCGATCGCTCTTTGGCAGAATTATTAGATTTTTCAGACTTTTCCTGTGGTAATTCTGATGCTGAAACAGGAAATGGGTATGGTGTTTGGTCATTTACTGGTGATACAGAAATTAATTCAGGTGTCTTATAAATTTGTTTATTAGTATTTTTCCGAGAAACTACTGATTGTTCTGTTCGCCTACGGTATTTGCGATATCTTGTTAATTCTGCTTCTAGCTGTACATCTAAACTTTCTATTACAGCTTGCAATGTGGGATTCAATTCGTAGTTATAATTGCTTGTGGACTTAACTAAAGAACTTTGACTCATCAAAAATAGTTGCTGGAGACTCCTTAACTATAATCACCTGATTTAGTGGTGAGAGGAAAGCAGCCAGCGTATAAACAACTTTCCTCTTAATCCCTACTACCTGGGCTTTGATCTCATCGAGCTATATAATGTTACCACAAACATATAGTGTGTAATAGCTGGACAATTTGTAGAGATATGTCTGGGATTGTCTATAAAATTCACTACTAGGGCTTCCAAACTTGTTTTTTATCAAACGGATATGGATTTTGAATCCCTGAATCAGATTTTAGGCGCTCTCAAAATTATGGAGCGATCGCCCCAACAAAAGCAGTTTCAAAAGCTGATTGAATCTTGGGAGCAAGTGTTAGGGGTTATGGCTACCCACACTCAACCTCTATATATTCAGCGACGAGTTTTATATGTAGCTACATCCAGTGCTGCTTTGTCTCAAGAACTAAGTTTCAAGAACCCTCAAATTTTACAAAAGCTAAATCCTCTTTTGCCTACACCCTTAGATAAGATTAGGTTTTCTACTGCTCAATGGCATACCAATCAACTTCAAAGCCAATCAACTCAAACTAAAAGTAATGAATGGCTAGATCACCCTAGCATGATTCCTAAGTCTCAAAAACCACCCATTGTAAGTTCCACTGACAAAAATCAAAATCCTCAGACAACGTTTCAAAATTGGGCCAAAGCTGTAAAGATTCGTTCTCAAGCTTTACCTCTATGCCCTCAATGCCAATGCCCTACACCTCCTGGAGAGATCAAACGATGGTCAGTGTGTGCAATTTGTGCCATTAAGCAATCTTAACATTCTCTCTAGCTGTTAGCAAAGCTCTTCACGAAATCAGCATGGGCTTGAGATTTCTATCAAGCAAAACACCTATAGGTGGTTTAAAGGCAAAAAGGCAAGATCCAAGAAAGAAGGCGTATAGTGGGGGATTTTACCAGCCACCTTTCATGTTGGCGAAGCGCATTTAGCGGCAGCTCTGGGAAGCGCAAAACCCACACCACGGGCTTTCAAAAATATGGTGGGGACTCAAACCCTTTTCTCAACTTACTTTTGCATGAGTGCCTCTTGCCTCTTGCCTCGACTCAAAGGAGTTGAAGTTTCATCTAGCGCTGCTACTGCATGCTCATGGTCTGCTCCTGTGCTGCTTTATACAGCGTATTTCAGGTTTATGAGGTACAGTAACAAAAGTTTTTCAACTAGGTTTTTTCATGGTGGGGATTGAGAGAGTCGAGGACTGTACCTCCTGCAACTTGCAATCTGCTGTAAAACTGACAAAAAGTGTCACAGGGACATCTATTTTTTTATAAAGACTTTTTGTAAAACTCTGGTTAAACCTACATTCCGCACTTCATAATGTAATATATGTTTTCAAGGCAGAAGGGAAAGAAGAGGGATAAATTTAAGTACAAATGCTGAAAATTGCTACACAATTTCATCCTGATGGAAGTTGCTCAGAAGATTTTTCAGCAGTATTAATATTTAGTAAATGCCGGTGTTTTGTACTACTTTTGATCTTACAAATTGACCAGGGGAATGTGGGATTAAATTCTTAGTTTAGGGTGAGTTAGGTGGAAATATCTCCTTGTACTCACCAATATTTTAGTTGTCCGTCGTAACCAAGCAAAATTAAGTACTCTAGCTGTCTTAATATTTGCTTTATAAATAGCCTCTTAACATGCTGACAACATGACTTTCTCAAACTTTTGTAGTTATACCAAATTAATATGAAGTTGCATAGAATAAAATTTTAATCAGAGTTGACTGTGGATTAATTTCATCATTCTATGCAGCCTCACATAAAATTGGTATTAACCCTTAACTACTTCATAATTCCTATTTTCAAACTAAAATTATAAATACAAAACAATCTATCTATACTTTATCTCTTAGTGCTTGAAAAAATTTGATCGCTTTTTTCATCTGTATTCATAGGTACTTACTATTCTAAAATCTAACACAGTAATGGGCTTAAATGTTATCTATTTTGCTTCAATGCGACTTCAATTTTAGCTTGCTCCCCATCAAGTTTACCTAGATAGTGTATTTATTCATAAATTTTTACTTACGAGATATTACAAAAATATTTATGTTTATAAAGTAATTATAAACATAATATAAAGTTTGGTTGATTAATCGACTGCTTCAGAAAGCAAGATGTCTTAATAAAATTAAGACATTAAAACTATGAATCACTTGAATTAAAAATAATTCAAG
>JAJEAQ010000801.1 GCA_022822685.1 Trichodesmium sp. jk18x7bins.61 | reverse complement strand
ACAGTTTTTACCAGTGATGATGCCCTAAAACTAGATTGGTTGCCACCATGGGTAGCAATTATTGGTAGTGGCTATATTGGACTAGAATTTTCTGACATCTACACTGCCTTAGATTGTGAAATTACTATGATTGAAGCATTGGATCGATTAATGCCTACTTTTGATCCAGATATCGCTAAGATTGCACAAAGAGTTCTGATTCAATCAAGAGATATTGAAACTAAGGTTGGCAAGTTGGCAAAAAAGGTAGTTCCTGGCTCTCCAGTAATTATTGAACTAGCTGATGCCAAGACTGGAGAAATAGAAGAGATTCTTGAAGTTGATGCTTGCTTGGTTGCTACAGGCCGCATTCCCTATACAAAAGATTTGGGATTGGATTCCGTAGGAGTTGAAACTGAACGGCGAGGGTTTATTCCAGTTGATAGCAAAATGGCAGTTTTGTCAAGTGGTGAACCAGTACCTAATCTATGGGCTATTGGTGACGCTACAGGAAAAATGATGCTAGCCCATGCAGCATCTGCCCAAGGAGTAACAGTGGTAGAAAATATCTGTGGTCGTCATCGGGAGGTAGACTATTTGAGTATTCCTGCTGCTGCTTTTACTCATCCAGAAATTAGCTATGTTGGTATGACAGAATCAGCAGCTAAAGATTTTGGCGCAGAACAAGGGTTTGAAGTTGCAAGTGTAAGAACTTATTTTAAGGGGAATTCCAAAGCGATCGCTGAAGGGGAAACTGATGGTATTGCTAAAGTAATTTATCGTAAAGATACAGGAGAGTTATTAGGAGTACATATTATTGGTCTTCATGCTTCTGACTTAATCCAAGAAGCAGCAAATGCTATAGCTCAAAACCAACCTGTTCACAAATTAGCCTTTAATGTACATACTCATCCTACCTTATCAGAAGTTTTAGATGAAGCATTTAAACGAGCCTCTATCTAGAACCTCCATAAAGAATTGCAACTATAACCATCATGTTTAGTCGTATAGTCAATTGGAGGCAGGAAAGTCTTGTTTTCTGATGTGAGTTATGTAAAAATTATTTGTATTTTGGGGAATGTAGCTAAAGTTACAGCATTTTTAATATTGGTGAGGTATGTGAATCCGTGCTTATATATTCAGATGAGCTTTTGTCTAAAACTCCAAATTTTGTACCTCATAATCCTAAAAATTACTGTAAGAGGTTTTGTACTACCAAGTTTTTTTAGATCATGCAAATTCGTCGCAGACCACCAAGTCCAATTGTAGAAATGGGTAGCTTACGCTATGAAGTTACCTTACCAGACTCAAAACCTCAAAATATTTTAGAGGAAATAGTTTGGTATAAAGAAAAAGAGGTAGATTATTTTCGTAGTCAACAACCTTTAATTGAGTTAAAAAAGAAAATTAATTCAATGGCTCCTCCTCTAGATTTTTTCACTAAATTATCAGCAGGAAAAACTCAACCTGCTGTAATTGCTGAAGTCAAAAAAGCTTCTCCTAGCAAAGGAGTGATTAGAGAAGATTTTGAACCAGTTACTATTGCCAAAGCATACGAGGAAAGTGGTGCAACTTGTATTTCGGTTCTTACAGATAAAAAATTCTTTCAAGGTGGCTGGGAAAATTTAGCGGATGTTAGAGCTAGTGTTGATTTACCAATACTTTGTAAAGACTTCGTAATTTATCCATACCAAATATACCAAGCTCGTTTATATGGTGCTGATGCTATACTACTAATTGCAGCAATTTTATCAGACCAAGATTTGAGGTATTTTATCAAAATAGTTAATACTTTAGGAATGACAGCCTTAGTTGAAGTTCATACACTTAAAGAGCTAGATCGGGTATTAGCAATAGAAGGGGTGAAGTTAGTTGGTATAAATAACCGCAACTTGACAGATTTTTCAGTAGATTTACAAACAACTTGTAAATTGATGGAAGCCTGGAGCAAAGAATTACAAAATCTTGATATTTTAGTGGTCAGTGAATCAGGAATACATAGGCATCAAGATCTAAAAATTGTCAAAAATGTTGGTGTAAATGCTGTTTTAATTGGTGAATCTCTGATCAAAAAAACAGATCCAGGTGCAGCACTTCTACAGCTATTTATATAGAAAAAAATATCAATTAATATTTAGAACAATACAAACTCTATATATTAAGAAGAGATTTTTACTATTTGTATCTGAAATTTTAGACAATGGGGCTGTAAGTTATAAATATTAGTATCAATTAGACTAAGTCAGTAGGTGCAGGAAAGCTTTGCTATATTAAGATTTGTACAATAAATCTACCCTCTGCTAAAGAAGTGGGCTGGGTAGATTTATATTTAATGACATGGCTGGAGATGCGCGCTCTGTTGAGCTTGTCGCCTACTGGTCGTTTGAAATGGGATACCGAGTCCCCTAGGGATTTTCACCCCGAGCCTACACGGAAAAGACTCTATGAGTCCGGTTACTCTTGTTCATATCGGCGACAGGCTCAAGTAAGCAATGAAACAAGAGGAATGCAAACCCCGTTTGAGCCTGTCGGCGACAGGCTCAAAGTAGGCTCACCCACCAGGGATTAGGTGGAATGGAGCAAGAGGGAAAGAGAT
>JAJEAQ010000096.1 GCA_022822685.1 Trichodesmium sp. jk18x7bins.61 | reverse complement strand
CTTTGCACCAAATTAAAATTGTGATTAACACAGCAAATAACTTTCAAAGTAAATTGCTTTATAGTATTATTGTATCTGAAAGGTGACATCTACAAATTAGTAAATCATTGTTATCAACTAAGACTGAAACTTAAATTTATGTAAACTTCTATTGCTGTAGTAAAATTAAGATATATCTATCTGTATTATCGGCCAAATTAAGTAAGTTGTGCTATTAGTAGTTAACCCCTAAAATATTATCAAGTTCAGTTTTGAAGCAAAAATTAATTTTCCGCTTGTAAGAATATTGCTAATTCTTAATTGAAACAGCGATTTAATTGTATCACTTTATAGTTTATACCTAAATATTTTTGTCATGGCCCCTGTAAAGATCCTTGCGGTTGATGACGACCCAGTAATCCGAACTTTAATTCATCGCTATTTGAGTCAACAAAGTTATCAAGTAGAGTCTGCTGGAGATGGTAAAACAGCTCTAGAATTATTTGATAAATTTTCACCAGACTTGGTAGTTTTAGATGTAAATTTGCCAGATACAACAGGCTTTAGACTTTGCAAAGAAATGCAAGGTCATAAGGATGTATTTGTTTTAATGCTCACGAATCTTACAGATGAGGCGAGTAAATTACAAGGTTTTGAAGAGGGTGCAGATGATTACATTACTAAACCTTTTGGTTTAGTGGAATTAGGAGCTCGTGTAAGAGCGATTTTAAAACGTCAGAGATTAGTTTCTAATCCAGAGCCAGAATATCTCCAATTTGGAGATTTGGCGATTGATCCTTCTGGTAGAGAGGTTCATGTGAAGGGAGAATTAATTCGTTTGACAGTACTAGAATTTGATTTACTATACTGTTTAGCCAGTAAACCAGGTCATGCTTGGAAGCGGTCAGAGTTAATTCAAGAAGTTTGGGATGAGGTTCATGTGAGAGATGAACGAGTTGTTGATGTACATATTGGCCAAATCCGGAAAAAGTTAGAATCTGAAAATGATGAGTTTCCCAAGATTAAAACTGTCAGAGGTATTGGCTATAAGTTGCATGTTTAATGTTGTTAAACTCGCGCTAGGATTGTCACCACTCCCGACTCGTCTTCATAACCGTACGTGAGACTTTCATCTCATACGGCTCCTCTCCTAGACATCCTTTGTCATAGGTACATCCCTCACGGGGTGACAAGCAGCTCAAACCCATTGTGGGATAAGATTTAGAAGTATTATACAGCATATTCGGTGGTTTATGAAGTACAGTAGCAGCAGCTTTGAAAATAGTTTTTTTGAAGTGGTTAGTATTTAATATAACAGTTCTCATATTGGTGAGGTACAAAGATTTCTGATTTTAGGGAGTTGGGAATTGAGAGTTGGGAGTTGAGAGTTGAGAGTCAGAGTCAAATAAAAGTGCATCTCATTAATTTGAGAAACGTTATATAAAAAACTTTAAGCCCTAGAATCTATCTATGTTTTATCCCTCCAACCTCCCTTTCCAAGGGAGGAGTAAGGCAAAGTATCCACTGAAGTGGCTCATCCAACAAAAAAGCACAGCATATGATTAAGCGGTTATTTATTTATAAGTATTCAACCGAACATGAGATCAGTCAAAATTTGCCCACCGTACTATTTTGTTTGTAGAAAAGTGAGATTCGGAGTATTTGTAGGTAGGGTTGAAGCAACCCGAAACCCAACAAATAGGAGAGTGAGTCAAAATTGATGATTGGAAGCGACAAATTGATACTGGTTGGATAGGGCAAATTCTATTGGCAACAGGATTATTTCGCAGATTCAGAGTTACTAACTGAGTCAGAGTTGATAGAGAATTAATGTCTGTAATGTTGTTGCGACTTAAGTCTAGTAAATTTAAGTTAGTCAAGGTTGATAAAGAATCAACTT
Source organism: Trichodesmium sp. jk18x7bins.61 (assembly GCA_022822685.1). Lineage (GTDB taxonomy): Bacteria > Cyanobacteriota > Cyanobacteriia > Cyanobacteriales > Microcoleaceae > JAJEAQ01. Next base: position 3,777 of record JAJEAQ010000096.1, on the reverse strand, counting down.
TCGTGATTTGATTGAAAACTAGGAGCAGAGATTTTAGATTCCTTAAATTAGAAAGGTTAGAAATTTCAGTGATGTAGTTGTCACTCAGACTCAGATAAGTCAGATTCGTTAGGTTAGAAATAGGAGAAATATCACTAATTTGATTGCGATATAAATACAGGTTAGTTAGGTTAGTTAAGTTAGATAGGGGAGAAAATTCCCTATCTAACTTATCGTTAAGATAAAGGTGAGCTAGATTAGTTAAGTTGGCCAGAGGGAGCAAACTGCTGATGGGATTTACTCCCAGATTTAGTTGAGTTAATTCAGTTAAATTGGATAGGGGAGATACATCCTCAATTTGATTAAAAATCAGGTTGAGATGAGTGAGTTTGGTTAGGCTGGATAGGGGAGAGAGATTTCTAATTCTACTATCATCGAGTTCGAGGTGAGTTAGGCTGGTTAATTTAGATAAGTCAGAAATATCTCTAATTTTATTACTATCGAGAGATAAATTAGTCAGGTTAGTCAGGTTAGATAGGGGGGATAATTCTAGAATTTGATTATCATTGAGGGGAAGTTGAGTAATGTTTCTGAGGTTGGATATAGGAGCAATATTTCTAATATCATTATTATTGAGAGAAAGGGTAGAAAGGTAGGCAAGTTTTTTGTTGGCTTCAGTACAGTCATTAGTTTTAGCTTTTTGCAAGAGAATTTTAACTGTATGTTGGGCAGTAGGAGAAATCCGGGCTTGATTTAGACACCATTCTGTAAAGGTGAAAAATTTTTCTGGCGGCTTGGGGTTAGCGCTTGTGGAGTTGGCGATCGCTACCCAAATATAAATTCCACTAAATATTACTTTGAGTCTTTTCATCATTACTTCTGCTCCAAATTAGAGTAATCATCTGGAATGAGGGAAGGCATTGGAGATAAATAGAAACTTCTGTAATTTATTCATGGGAGGGAAATTTTCTCCCCTGAAATCAATAAATGCCCAACCACCTAATTTTATGAAGAAGAATCTGTTTGAGTATTTTGTTTTTCAATCATTTTAGGGAAATGATTCACAGATAGCGATCGCTGTGGTACACCAATAGCAATACCTTCGGAATCAAATGCTTCTTTAACTCGCAAACGAAACTCGCGCCCCACTATCCACTGTTGTAATGGAGGTGTTTTAATCCAAACTCGAATCAATATTCCACTGTGGGAAACTTCCTCAACTCCTAAAACTTCTGGCGGCTCAATAAAATTATCTCGCCATTTAACTTCGCTTGCCATTTTTTCAGCTACTTCTTGAATTATTTGCATGGCTTTTTTAATATCAGCATCGTAAGCGATCTGAATCGTAAAATTCACCCGAGACCAATTTTTGGTAAGATTTTTTACGGTTCCAATAGAGCCATTAGGAATAATGATTAGTTCTCCGTCTGCACTACGCAATGCAGTCATATAGAGGTTCATTTTCTCAACCAAGCCTCCTTCTGCACCAATAGTCACAACATCACCGACAGCATAACTATCATTCCACAAAATAAAAGCTCCATTAATTACGTCTCTAATTAAATTCTGGGATAAATATGCACTAACAGCAGCAATAATTCCTACATTTGTTAATACCTGAGTCGCGATACCTAATTTTTCTGCTGTTACTATAATACCAATTATCCAAAAGATGATTGATGTCATACTTGTCAATGCCGCAGAATAGGTAGACACTCGTAAAGTGTATCGCCCAGAATTAGGGTTTGCTAGTTGTGCATTTTCTGCCCATTTATGTAAGTAAAAATCAATCACAAAATCAGTAACTTTATCTGCCAAACTAATAAATGCCCAAACTATTAATATCCCTACAGATTCATATATAAGTAAAGTACCTATCGCCCTAGTCTGGGGATAAACTATCAGAATCAAACCTATTCCCCATCCCAAAATTAATCCTTGAACCCACCGCAACAAGCGCCGGGCAAAGATTACTATGTTTAGCTCTTGTTTGAGAATATTTTGTTGTCTCAAAAAAATTTTTGGTATGGTTTGCCAAAGTAACTTGAGCTGAATATAGAGTAATATTTGATTCCCTATTGCTGAGTTTAGTACACGATTTTTTCCTCGATTTTTAAATGCCCTGTAGTTGCTAATATTATATTTTTCATTTTGATTTACTTCTAAGTTGAGCTGAGAGAAAATAACTGTTAATTCTTCTGGTTTGGCGCATTCTGGATTGATAGTTAAAGACTTTTCTATAACTTGTAATTTATTCCTAATACTTGTATAGTAATTTTGGCAACGTATTTGCACTAAAATAACAGCAAAGCTGAGTAATAGCATTACCACCATCAAGGCGATAATTATTGTGGGTTTAACAAATCTGTTTCTAGCATTAAAATAACGTTCTTCTAATGCTGAACTAATTTTGGATATAATTATGTTTTGCCATTCTTGGGCAAGTTGCTCTATAGTTTTACTGTAATATAGGGCATCAGCTATTGTGACAGTTGCAATTATTTTTTTGGGCGAGTCAAATTGCTGGGGAAAAACAATTACAGTTTCACCATAAAGAGTTGATACTTCAATTATTGGAATTTTTGGGTGAGTATCTTTTTTATTCTGTTTAATGGCTGGATTTTCTGAAACCTGTGTTTCGAGATTACTATTATCAGTGATAGTTACTTGCAGAATTTGTTTCAGGTTATTTTGAATGCGTCTTGCTCTATCTTCTACTGGTAAAGGTTGATCCTTATCTTGCTGGTTTATGGGGTATGAAGCTATCTCAAATATAGGCAATCCGTTAAACCATATTGCACTACAAACAAAGTTACCACAGGGACGAGGTTGATTAAAAATATCTATGATATTCTTTTCATTTCTAATTTGATTAATGTTGAATAAAGGAATTTTTCCGGAAGCTATAGGCATCCAATTTACTATTAGGATAAATGAAAAAAAAATTAGCAAAATGAACTGAATTAAGCTCCATGTTTTGCTTATAAGCAAAGATTTAATAGCAGGAATACTAGAAAGTTTAAAGATTTTAGGTAGACGGGTTATCATATGCGACTAATTAATTTTGTAGATGCCAATTCATGTCAGGAACCCCTAGCGGTCGGCTCCGCCTGCCGTAAGGCCAAGCTATGGGGCGAGTTCAGCCTTCTCGGATCACAGCAACGAGAAGGGGAGCAAAACACCTGAGCAGCCTAAGACTCGCTTAAGTCTACGTTATCGGTAAGCGTTTAAGTTCCTACCTAGGGGTGTTCTGCCAGCCCTGAGCTGCTAGAACCGAAGAGTTAAACAGGTAAGCGAGGGTTAGCGCGACATGAATGCTCCGCATTCCGTAAGGAAAGCGACTCCCCCGGGAGGCAACTGGTCAATTGAATCGGGATACCTAATCCTCTGGAGATTTTCACCAAGAGGCTCCATAGAAAAGACTGCACAACAGTCCAGCTACTAACAAAGTCTTGTTAGGAATGCCAGCTCTAAATGTATCCAAAACTACCAGGGATAGGCGGTTAGGAGCTGGGGGGAAGAGGTGGAAAGATGAACACAGTCTAAGCTATCGATTAAACTGCGTCATTAGGCAAATAGCCACAATCCCTGAAAGGCTATAACCAAAAGGTAAGTGGGTGGTTTAACAGTTTAACCCTCTGTTAAACGTGAAAACTTGAATCCCACCGCAGAATAGATAGCCATCCTTTTCTACGGGGGGGGTGGCTCAACTATTTCAGAAACTTCAAATGATACAACAGGGTAAACCCAGTGCGACCTGAACTGGTCATTTGAAACGGAAACTCGGTTACCCTGGTG
>JAJEAQ010000385.1 GCA_022822685.1 Trichodesmium sp. jk18x7bins.61 | reverse complement strand
CTCCCCAGACTAAAATCATGGGGACTCTAAGCAGTTGTTTCACAAGGGTTTAAAATTCTTGTATTATATATCTACTAACTCTGAGTGGGTATGTAGTTCCAATCCTTGAAACAACTTTACTTAGATCCCTATAGTGATTTTACTAGAGTAGCAGTTAATCATAACTTACAACAAATTTCAAAATTTTGTGATAAGCTAAAAAAAATGGAGACCCTATCGGGTGGAGGTATAACCGCGCACAATGAAACAATTAGGAACCCATTTAGTTATTGATGCTTGGCAGTCTCCTGCAGAGCTGCTCAATGATCCTGAACGCATCCGTTGCTCCTTAATTGATGCAATTTCAGCAGGAGGAGCAACCCTTATAGACTTATGTGTTCATCAGTTTAGTCCTCATGGAGTAACAGCAACGGCAACACTAGCAGAATCTCATATTGCTATCCACACATGGCCTGAGTTGGGTTATTTTGCTGCTGACTTATTCTTTTGTGGCCATGGTAATCCACACAAAGCTATAGAGATTCTCAAAACTGCTCTCCAAGTTCAACAAATTAAATTAACAGAAATAAAGCGCGGTTTTGAACCTAGTCTGACAGTCCAAAATACTACTGCAACAAATCAAAATACTAAAAGTTTTGCAGAGACTGGTTTGGCTAGAGGATGAAAAAGATGCAGATACTAAAATCTCATGTCTAGCTCTGAATACTCTTCAATCTGAAGCAGGAGGGATTTTAGTTCAATTACCATACTGAAAATATCAAAGGGGAATATGGGCAATTGCTGAACTTCTCTTTTGCATAGTAAAAGCTATTCATTTCTGGGGTGATATAAAATCCTCTTAATTGCATCTATGTGCAATTACCTCATATAATAGTAAGGTTGTTTGACCAGATTTGAACTGAAAATGGTCATTAAATTTTGAATGGACAAGGAAGTCTGAACATCCTGTATGGCGGTAAAGGTGAAGATCATTTCCCACTATCTCTTCTTGGTAAACATGAAACTCGTCATTTGAAAGATGGTCAAGATATTTTGTTATTAGAAAACTTGGATTATGGAAATGTGACTCTTTGTTCTATATGCTCCAATGAGTCAGAAATTTATATTAGTAATTCTAAGCTAGCAATTATGGTAGGCGTTAATTGTAGAGAGATAAATGCTAATGACTTCGGAAGGCTTTGAAATCCAATTGTTTGATGTAAAATATTTCCTCATAATGGGGTGAGCAGCACCTCAAACCAATTCTGGATTGAGGATTGAGAATATTTAATTGGTGTTAAAAATCAAGTTTTTTTGCTCATTAATGATCATCCTTGCTCTGGTAAAAAAAACCGAAGAGAGTACAGAAGTTAGTAAATCTCAGAAAAAGAAACCCCGATGACAGGGAGGAGATAAAGGAATAAGTTTCATATCAGACCAAAATTCATCTGAAGTAACCACGTAAAGATGTTTTTTAACATCACAAGCTGTTGTAAGCTTGGTGGTAATGAAGAATGAAGCCTTCAACCGTCTAAAAAGTGGGGTAGTTCATTCCTGATTCAATTGGGGTTAAATAAAACACATAGGGAGGATTGTCACCTGATCATAAATTACGCAAAAAACGCTATAGATAGTCAATTGACATACTCCAGAAGTGCGCTGACAGGAGACAACGGGATTCTTCAACCGAAATATTATCGATTATGGTTTATACAGAGGTGATGCCCTCCCTCTGTGTATATGAGGGTTATAACGAAATACTTCCTGCTTGTCAAGAGGGGCGTGCGTCTTATTTGTGGAGATATCCCTAGGCTGAGGCTGGCTCTCATCCCGACGCTCGCCCGTCGCACCAGAGCGCTTCTTTGAGCGCCAGGCATGTTAAAGCTATAGGGCAACACTATTATATATAGCATTTACAACAAAAAAATGCTTCATTCCTGCTGATTCCAGGCTCTTGTATCCGGCCTCAGGCAAATGATTAGCTAGAATTAATATCGCGCGACCTGAATAGGTCGTCTGAAATGGGACACAGAGTTCCCTAGGGATTTTCACCAAGAGCTGCTCACGGAAAAGACTCTGCGAGTCCGGTTACTCCTGTTCATGTCGGCGACAGCGGAAAGTAAGCAATGAAACAGTCCGAATGCAAACCCCGTTTGAGCCAGTCGCCGACAGACGAAACAGGGAGCCGACCAAAAAGGTAAGGCCTTACCTTTTTGGTCGAAAAGTAGGCTCACCCACCAGGGATTAGGTGGAATGGAGCAAGAGGGAAGGAGATGGAAAGGTGAACACAGTCGCGCGTTGTCGACTATTCATGTAGCTTTAGCTAAAACTGCGTGATTTCTAAAAACAGCCAAATTATCCCTCATAGGCTGTAACCAAAAAGGTAAGGAGGTGATACAGATGTTGATATTTCATCTGTATGTGAAAACAAACCCCGACCGCAGAATAGGCAACCACCTTTTCTACGGGGGGGTGGCTCAATCATTTCAAAACTTCAGACGATACAACAGGGTGAGCAATTCAGAGTCTCAAGAGAAGGTCGAAATCTTGAGTAGGTCAATGGTAACAAAGACGGAACTCTCTGTCGGGGAAAGGATGGAATAAAAAGCGTTTGAGCCACCTCGCCACATGTTGATCCTGTCGGCGACAGCCGAAATACTGTTCTGTAATGGAATAGATAGGGATTCTAAATTTGTCCCCCCATGTTTTAGCTAAAGCTACATGTTGATCCTGTCGGCTCCATGAAACAGGTCGCGCGACAGGCGAAAAGTCAAAGCCGACTTCTTCTCTCACTCATACGAAAGAGGTTCAGACAAAGAAAACTTAACTGAGATGTAAGTTAGATATCAGAAATGATCAAGGTCGTCGAAGGACAATGGAATGGAGTAATCCAGGAAATTGTTAAGAATCTGAGTCAAAGAATCTTTCGTGCCTGAAAAGGCTTGAAGTGAGGCTTGAGGGGAATGATGGGAAACTGTCACCTACGGTTCAAAGGGGAGGGGAAAGAAGTGATTCTCGTTTATGTCGGCGACATGAAAGCTCCGACCGGGGTCGGCCACCTGACCCGCCATCTTCTTGGTTAAGTTGGTTTATTGCGATCGCTGATTTAAAATTGGGCGCACTACCCAATAGCCAGCTCCAAATGCAGCTATCACAATTAGACAAATAGCAACTACTAACCAAATGCCACTTAGATCAGATACTTGCGTTAAGTTGGAAAATTTACTATAGCTACTTTTGTCTGGTTCTTCTGTAAATAGATGTTCTGGAAAATCTACATCCGTCACTTGAGGCTCAGTAAACGGCAGAGAAGGTGAAGGCGCAGAAGGAATTGATAGAAATTCTGGAGGGTCTACCTCCAAACCAGAATTCAAAGAATTATCACTAAAAGTATTAACCTGAGATTGAGGGTCAGGAAAAGAAGGAATTTGCGGTTGTCCTACCTGAATTGCTAACTGGGCAGTATTCAAAGCCTCTTGTAAATGTATTGTGGACTGAATGACTTTTTCAATTTCTCTCCTGAGTTTTTGGTTTTGCTGGATTAACTGTTCATTATGAACTTTAAGCGATTCTAGCTTAATTTGAGTTGCTTGTAGTTCAGCAGTAGCCTCTCTATATACTGAAATAGGTACAGATGGAGAGTAGTTATTTTCTGGATTTGGTCCGATATGACCAGATGTGCTAATATTTTGCATTAGGTTACAACATATGATAGTAAATTTGACATTTTTTTAATGATTATGGCCGATAATTAGTGAATTAGACCAATAAAACAAAAATTCGTCAAGTTATAATCAAAAAAATCTTTACCGAAAAATATTTGGGAGACTCAAAATCCCATACCTGAAAGTCTATGGTTGACCCATAACTCCTAAGAATGCTGCCTATACAGGCCTATAGCTTAGAATTAAGTAGGATAACTTTTTGGCTGTTGCCCTCTGATTTTGAGCGATCGCATCAATATTAATTTAGCTCTCATAGCCTCTATCTTGGCAGAACTAGCCTAGAAGAAAGGGATAAATTAGGTAGGGTTCTTACATATGAAACCCTTGTTCTGCAAAGATTATAAGACATTGATGCTTTGCTTTTGATATCCCCCTTCTGTCCCCATTGCTCATCCCTCTTGGAAAGCCTGGTCAATTTATAGCAACCGCCAAGACTGTTAGGACGCTAATCGCCAGACATACTCAATGGCATCTCGTCAGCAATCAAAATTTTCTAGATAGAACTCCGTTCCGCTGACGCGGAACGTAACTAGGGGGTATGGCCATGATTAAGCGATATCGCTATCTATAAAATACTACTTCTCTTCTATTAACTAACTGCTCTGGCGACTGCTATATTTTCATCAGAGCCAAATTGTATACCATGAAATTTCCTACACCTTGCCAAAGTTATGAAACGTAAAGTACAGGGTTGTAAATATTCTCTAACGACAATGAATTAACCCAGCCTTTGAAAGGGGGGTTAGAGGGTGTACAAAAGCAGTTGTAGGGAGCAAGGTTGATGATAACTAATTATCTGAACATTATATTAAGATAAATTCAATCTAAAAATTTTTTAATTAATTTCTATGAATTACTCTGAAACAAATAATGAACTGTCTCAAGATGCAAGTACACAAGAGCTTAAATATGGAGAACGAAACATATCACAGGGAGAGTTAATTACTTTTCCAAATCCCCACATTGGACGACGTTACGAGATCAACTTTACTTTACCAGAATTTACTTGTAAATGTCCCTTTTCTGGGCATCCAGACTTTGCCACAATCTACATTAAATATGTTCCTAATGAACAAGTAGTAGAACTGAAGGCACTGAAGTTATATATCAATAGTTATCGCGATCGCTACATTTCCCATGAAGAATCAGTGAATCAAATTTTAGATGACTTTGTAGCAGCTTGTGATCCTTTAGAACTTCAAATCAAAGGTGATTTTTATCCTCGCGGAAATGTCCATACTACTATCGAAGTTCAACATTATAAACAAAGTTAGATCAGGAATATTTTGTGCGGTAAAAAAACTTAAGCTGTTCAGAAATTAGGCGTTGGTGAATGTGTAATGCTTTTGTCTCAAATATCTCTGAAAAAAAACTATAGTTGTAAGATTCATAAATACTCAAGAGGATTACCTAATCACCAACTCCTAATTCAGATCTTGAAGATCGACTTCATTTGGGGATAGTGAACTATTAATCATCTCATCCGATCTATTTTGATCCACCTCTTCTGCTTCATGTTCTGAAATTGTATTAACAATTTGTTCCTTTTCTAACTCTTCTAATTGACGAATTTTAATTTGTTCTAAACGAGGGCCAGTAGCAGAAATCAAAGTAAATTCAAGATTTTGGTAGTTTAACTTTTCTCCAGCAGTGGGAATTTTTTGTAATTGATAAATCACAAATCCTCCCAAAGTTTGATATTCCTCAATTATAGGTAAATCTAAATTTAGTAGTTCATTAACCTCTTCTACGCTTAACTGTGCCTGCACAATAAAAGTCTGCTCATCCAACATTTGTAAGGTAACTTCCTCAGTACCTGTTATCTCATAACTTTCACCACCGATAATTTCGGCAATCAAATCCTCTCGCGTGATTAATCCCGCTGTTCCACCAAATTCATCTACAACTATTACCATTTCAGGGTGATGACGACTGTTAGGTATTTGACGCATTCGTTGCATCAATGATAATAACTCATTGAGATACATTTGTTCAGAGATGAATCTGACAGGGCGAATCCAGGAAAGAATAGAAGTTTGTGGAGATAACAAACCTTTTGCTAGAGGTCTTGCTAGTTCTTTAAAATCAATGATACCTTGGATATCGTCTATAGATTGACCAATTACAGGATAGCGAGAATGGCCAGATACTTTAATTTCATCTAACAAATTTTGAAAAGTAGCTGTACTAGATATAATTTTAATACCAGTGCGTGGAACCATAACTTCTAGAGCCGACACCTCCCCAAATTCAAATACATTACTAAGTAATTGTCGTTCCTCTGCTTCTAGACCAGTTGATTCAGTAGAAGTAGAGATAATTAATTGCAGTTCTTCTGGAGTAACTGGTGCTTTCCATGCACTGCCAGTGTATTTAATCCCTGCCAGTCGTAATAACCAACGAGTAGATTGATTTAAAATCCAAATAAATGGATTAAAGAAGCGAGAGATGGCTAGACTCAGAGGGCCTAATAATCTAGATAACTGTTCTGAATAGAGTAGGGCTACTGACTTCGGGCACAATTCCCCTAATACAATTTGTAGGTAAGCCAAAATAAAAAACGTGACGATGGGGATAGCTAGGGAGTGGGCGATCGCTTGACTCAGATAAATAGGCAGTGGCAATTTGGCTATAGATGCCCTGACTATTACTGCCATGGTTCCTTCACCAATCCAACCTAAAGCTAAACTAGATAAAGTAATGCCTAACTGAGTTGTTGAGAGTAGTCGATCAGTGCTTTTTTGAAGTTGCTGAACAATTTTTGCTGGAACATCGCCTGCATCTACTAATTGATTAATGCGCGATCTGCGCACAGAAACCATAGAAAATTCTGCAACTACAAAAAAAGCATTAATGGTAATTAGCAGAAAGACTGATAAAAGTCGTGACAGTATATCTGTCCATGTCAGCATGTCTAAGGCTGACATCTGTCCCAAACTTACTGTCATTGATTCTGCCTCATACCTATGAACATTTTCATACTTGAATCCTCACCAACTAAATCGAAAAAAAACGCCTCGCAGCTCACCCCACCGCGTATCGAAGATTATAGGTAGAGACTGGGATCGACGTTTGTTCAAATTCAATTTAATTTATTTTGATTTTAGACATTTTCAAATCTAACTTTTGATCTGGATAATCTGTAAGTTCTAAGGAAAGCTCTTTAGCATTATCTAGTAAAGCAATTGGGATTGTGATAATGCCATAATATCTTCTACCATTTGGAGGTAATTCTCCTGGTAAATCCTCTGTACTGGCACTGAGAATTCTTCCTTGGTCATCTATAACGTTCAGAAAACTGTATAAAAATCTTACAGCTTGGTCTCCTTCATTCTTTAAATTAACATCCAATACTAGAGAGTTACCCCACCTACGGACATCATTAACTTCCAGCACTACTCCAGAATCACTACTAATAATCGGAAAACTTTGCTGGGGCTGAGTTGCTTCAGAAGGCTTTGCCTGAGCTTGTTTTTTCTTGGAGTCCTTTTTGGTCGTTTTTTCTTCAACGATTCCACCATTGAGAATAAAGTTTCTAATATTTACAATGATTTTTTCCTCTTCTAACAAGACTAATCCTTCTCGATGGTTTAAACTACCTTTAGCAATAGCTACATTATTGGTAGGCCGAGTATCTGGTTGAGTAATTCCTTTTAAAGCTTCTCTACCTAGGCTAAATCCCCAAGAAGCACTACTCAAGCCAGCACCAAACATTAGAGCCAGCAGATTTAGAGTTAGCACAATACTTGAATTCATAGTTTTTTATCTTTTAGGGATAATGTTGTTTGATGTTATGATATAGTATGTTATAGGTATAATATATCCATATTTAGGTTATATACAAAATATCTATCCTGAAAAAAAACCAATAAGCAATAGGGATAAGAGTTCTAGACTTTTTATCTATCTAGAACCTCCAAGAGAACTGCGACTATGACCGCTAAGTTTAGTTGTATTGTTAGGACTACTTTTAACCAGAATTAAAAAAACTAGAAAACTGTGTTATTATAAGTACTTGCTACCCTGTAAGAGGAATAGGTGAACCTACTTCCATTGCCTGGTCGTTTTTTATACTGTAGCTAAAGATGACCATTTTTCCAACTCCTAAATGTTTTTAGATGAGCGCCCTTGGCCGATTGGGGAGGCAGCGAACTCATAATTCGCCTTCAGGCTGGTTCGATTCCAGCAGGGCGCATTTGGCTAAGTGTAAAGATGACCAAGGTTTTTCAGGCTTTGCTGGGAGTGTTGGTACTCTTACAGCACTTTTGGGGATAATGAGGTACAGCACAGTTGCTCAAGGGCTCTTATCCGAGAAAAATATAATGTACCTCACCAACATAAAAAGTGCTGTAAATTCAAGCCTGCTTTGCTTAAATTTTGAGTATCAAAAGCAGTACAAAAATTAGGGCGTTGGTGAATGTGTAATGCTTTTGTCTCAAATATCTATGAAAAAACTATAGTTGTAAGATTCATAAATACTCAAGAATATTACCTAATCAGCAACCCCTATATTTTTATACATCGGGTCAGGTTGAGGCACCTCGCCACATGAATGAGGATTACTCCTCTTCCCTCCCCTTTGAACCGTGGGTGACAGTTTCCCATCACAGGGATCAAGCCTTACTTCCAGCTAAGCAATTCTGGGTTTTTGAATGTACCTGCTTATGACACGCTCTGTGCATATGGATCAGATTCTCCTTGTCATCAGTTCCTCCTTCCTTCACAGGTACTATGTGATGGGTTTCTATTTCTTCAGAGTTGAATCGGCTATCTCTACAAATCAGGCATTTCCATTTTTGTTCTTTGGCTAACTTGTCTTTTTTGGAGCCCTAGGCTCTGTATTGTTTCCCTTGTTGCCTCCAAGAGTCGGAGCTTTCATGTAGCTTTAGCTAAAACACATGTCTAATCATGGGTGTACTACTGTACGTAATATAA